>NZ_JABUMQ010000036.1:0-48012 GCF_013336645.1 Myxococcus sp. CA039A
GGGCTTACCTGCACGCAGGGGGCTGCCGACCCGCACCGGGAGAGCGCTACGATGCGCGCCGCCCAGGAGGAGTCACCCATGGCGACGAAGAAACGCAAGACCAGTGCTGCGAAGAAGTCATCCCGGCGCGCCTCCACCCCGAAGAAGGCCGCGACTCGCAAGAGCGCGACACGGAAGGCCCCCGCGAAGAAGAGCGCGACTCGAAAGAGCGCCGCGAAGAAGGGTGCGGCGCGCAAGAGCACGGCGAAGACAGGCGCGACACGAAAGAGCGCCGCGAAGAAGGGCACGGCGCGCACGAGTGCCGCGAAGACGACGACGTCCGTGCCTTCGAGCGGAGGCAGGACCTCGACGTCCCCATCGCCCCGGCGCGCGGTCTCCCGGAAGGCGCCCGCGTCGCCGTCCGTCGAGGTCACCTCGGTTGCCTGGGACGAGCGCCCCGCCACGGGCTCGCCCTTCGTCGAGGAGGTGGAGACCTCATCCGCCGGCATCCAGCCCCTGGCGCCCGTCCACGCGGCGGTGGACGAGCTGACCAGCTCCGGCAACGAGCTGCTCGACATCTTCCAGCGCTACGACCGCAACCGCACCGGCTCGATTGAGCGCACCGAGTTCGCGCGGCTGCTGGAAGCGCTCGGGCAGAACGTCACGGACGAGGAGCTGGAGATCGCCGTCGACATCGTCGACACGGACCGCACGGGGAAGATCTCCTGGAGCCAGTTCAAGGTGTGGTGGACCAGCCGCTAGCAGGCAACGAAGCACGTCCGCCGCGCAGGGCCCTCTCCGGGGCGGAAGGTGACTGGCGAGTGCGCGGTCACCGGCCGGGTTCAACCTGGAGAGGACCCAGGCCCACGGGGAGCGGCTCCCAACGAGCCCTCTTTTTGGGAATGGTGGGGTCCATCATCTGTTCGAGCGCCCCTAAATAGTGACGGGGGGCCGAGCTGACCTACACTCGCGACGGGAGGGGGAACGGTGACCGACCTGGCGTCCAGAGCACATTCCACCGTCTTCGAGCACGCGCGCGACGCGGTGCTCGTGCTCGACGCCACGCACCTCATCCAGGAGGTCAACCGCGCGGCGGAGCGCATCTTCGGCCCCCGCGCGGAGCTGGTGGGCATGGCGGTGACGCGGCTGTTGTCGGGCTGGCGCCCCCCGGACACGCGAGGCTCGCCGGACACGCCCCATGAGACGGAGCTCGCCGGGCAGCGTCCGGGTGGCACGGGGCCCGCGTACTACCTGCGCGTGCAGACGCTGACCCAGGTGGACGCGCAAGGCGCCCCGCTCGGCTGGGTGCTCCAGCTCCAGGACATGCGCGGAAGCCTGGAGGTGGAAGCGTCCATCCGCCAGCAGAAGGAGTTCTTCGAGGCGGTGGTGCGCAACAGCCCGGTGGCCATCGTTACCATCACCCGCCAGTTCATCGTGCTCTCGTGGAACCCCGCCGCCGAGCGCCTCTTCGGGTACACGCCGCAGGAGGCGCTGGGCAAACACATCTTCGACCTCGTCGCCACGGAGGAGACCGTCCTCCCCGACGCGAAGAAGGCGCAGCGAGATGTCACGCAGCGAGGCCGCGTGCACTCCGTCACCCGGCGGCTGCGCAAGGACCACACCATCGTCGACGTGGAGCTGCTCGCGCTGCCGGTGTCGGTGGGCGGACGGCAACTGGGCTTCATCGCCATCTACCACGACATCACCGACCTCCAGCGCGCGCGCCAGGCGGCCGAGTCCGCCAACCAGGCCAAGAGCCTGTTCCTGGCGACGATGAGCCACGAGATTCGCACGCCGATGAACGCCATCATCGGCATGACGGGGCTGATGCTGGACACTCACCTGACGGTGGAGCAGCGGGAGTTCATCTCCACCATCCGTCAGAGCAGCGAGGCGTTGCTCACGCTGCTCAACGACGTGCTGGACTTCTCCAAGATTGAAGCGGGCCGCTTCGAGACGGACCCGCACCCGTTCGACCTGCGGCAGTGCGTGGAGTCGGTGCTGGACCTGCTCGCGGTGCGCGCCAGCGAGAAGGGGTTGGACCTGGGCGCGGATATCTCGCCGCAGGTGCCGCAGGTGGTGATGGGCGATGCCTCGCGGCTGCGTCAGGTGCTGCTCAACCTCGTGGGCAACGCGCTCAAGTTCACCGAGTCCGGCGGCGCCGTCGTCTCCGTGGATGGCGCGCGCCGCAAGGAGGCTCCGGACGCTCCCTGGGAACTCACCTTCTCCGTGCAGGACACGGGGCCCGGCATCACCGAGGAGAAGCAGAAGGGACTCTTCCAGCCCTTCAATCAGCTGGACGTCTCGGTGACGCGCAAGTTCGGTGGCACGGGCCTGGGGCTCGCCATCTCCAAGCGCCTGGTGGAGGCGATGGGTGGACGCATCTGGGTGGAGAGCGAGGGCGTGCCGGGCAAGGGCGCCACGTTCCATTTCTCCCTCACCGTGCAGGCCGCGCCGCAGACGACCGCCGGGTACCTGCGCGCGGACCAGCCGCTGTTGCAAGGCCGGCGCGTGCTCATCGTCGACGACAACGCCATCAACCGGCGGCTCCTCGGCCGGCAGCTCCAGACCTGGGGCGCGGTGCCGGTGGAGGCGGGCTCGGGGATGGAGGCGCTCGCGAAGCTCCAGCCAGGCGCGGGCTTCGACGTCGTGCTCATCGACCATCAGATGCCGGGGTTGGACGGGCCTTCGCTCGCCGCGCGCATCCGTGAGCGCGAGGACCTGCGGGCGCTGCCTTTGTTGCTGCTCACTTCGCCCGGTCGTCGCGCGGTGCCGCCGCCGGGCCTCTTCACAGGGGTGCTGTCCCGCCCGATGAAAGCCTCCCAGCTCCATGACACGTTGATGTCCTGCTTCTCCCAGGACGTGGCCCGGGCTCGCGCGGAGTCCGCCGCCACGGGGGCGCCCATCCCCAGGGACCGTCCGGGAGACCGCGTGCCCCTGCGCATCCTGTTGGCGGAGGACAACCCCACCAATCAGCGGCTGGCCAGCCTGATGTTGGATCGACTGGGCTATCCGGTGCAGGCCGCGTCCAATGGTCGCGAGGCGCTCCAGTGGGCCATGCGTCAGCGCTTCGACGTGGTGCTCATGGACCTGCAGATGCCGGAGATGGATGGGCTGGAGGCCACGCGTCGGCTGCGTCAGGAGCTGCCGCCCAACGTGCAGCCATGGGTCATCGCGATGACGGCCAACGCGATGGACTCCGACCGCGAGCAGTGTTTCGAGGCGGGGATGGATGACTTCCTTGCCAAGCCCATCCGCGTGGAGGCGCTGACCGCCGCGCTGGTGCGCTGTCAGACGCCGCGGCCGCAGGGCGGCACGCGCTCCAGACCCGAGCGTGGCGCGCTCGTGGACGCGCCGCTCGACGAGGACATCGTGCCGGTGGCGGCGCGCATTCCCGGCCTGCAGCCCGCCGCGCTGGCGCGGTTGTGGCGGGAGCTGGGCACCCAGGCGGGGAACATCCTCCCGGAGCTCATCGACACCGCGCTGCTCAGCATGCCGGCCCTGCTCGAAGACGCGTACACGGCGTTGCGGCATGGGCTGCTGGATGATGTCAGCCGCGCGGCGCACACCCTCAAGTCCAACGCGGCGTGGTTCGGCGCCTCGGGGCTGGAGGCGCAGTGCCGGGACATCGAATTGCGCGCGGACGCGGGCGAGGTCGCCGACATGGCGGAGCGCCTGGACCGCTGCCGGGCGGAGCTGGAGACGGCTCGCAGGCTGCTGTCCCGGCTGCGTGAGAGCATCGGGACGACGGTGCCCCGGAGCTGAGCCGACGGGGTGGTCAGCCCCTCGGGCTTCGCGCCGTCCCTGGCCGACCGCGACTTCCACTTCGAGGTGAACGATGAGCGACTCTCCAACGGACCCTCCCCACTCGGGGACTTCTCGCATCCGGGGGCTGGAGCAGGTGGACCGGCTGTCGGTGCCCTTGCCGCACGGCACCGAGGTGACGACGCGCGTGGAGCGCCTGGCCTCGGGCGGGCGCCGCATTCCGCAGGGTGTGGTGGGGCGCGTGGTGCGCGCCCGGGATGGCGGGCTCGACATCCAGATTGTCGGCGTGGGCGAGGTCTGGTTCACGCGTGAGGAGCTGGTGCCTCGTCGTCCGGGGCAGGTCCAGTTCGCGCGGCGTCGCGAGGCGGCGTGGCAGTCCCTGGTGCCCTGCGTGGTGCTGGAGACGCGCGTGGGCAGCCATGCGTGGGGACTGGCGAACGCCCAGTCCGACGTGGACGTGCGTGGCGTCTTCGCGCTGCCGCTCTCGTGGACCTTCGGCCTGGTCGAAGCGCCCATGGACCTGGTGAGCGCCGATGGCAGCAGCACCTACTGGGAGACGCGCAAGACGGTGGAGCAGGCGCTGCGGGCGGACCCGAACACGCTGGAGACGCTGTTCGTGCCGGGAGCCCGGGCGCTGGACGAACTGGGCGAGTGGTTCCTCGCGGAGCGTGAGGCGTTCGCCTCGCAGGCCATCTTCGGCAGCTTCGGGCGCTACGCCATGAGTCAGCTGGACAAGCTCACGCGCAGCCAGCGGCTGGCCGAGCACCGGGACCTGTTGCTGGAGTGGCTGTGCGAGGAGCCCGCGCCGAACCTGGACGAGGTGGCGCGGCGCCTGTCCGAGGTGTCTCCGCGTGAAGCGCCCACGCAGCAGGACGCGCTGCTGGCGGCGAAGACGTACGTGAAGCAGCTCTACCGCTCGCTGTGGGACCAGGGGTTGTTGACGGCGAACGACTTCGCGGCGCTCACGGCCTATGCCCGGGGTGGGGGGCAGCGTCCTCCCTCCGCGCGGGAGCTGCGGCCGAAGAACGCGTACAACCTGCTGCGGTTGATCTCCACGGCCACGGGCTGGCTGCGCCATGGCGAGCCCGTCTTCGAAGCGACGGGCGCACTGAAGGCACGGCTGCTGGACATCAAGGCGGGGAGCGTGCCGCTCGATGACGTGCTGCGGGACGCGGAGGCGATGGCGCCGGAGCTGGAGGCGGCGCGACGGGAGAGTCGACTGCCGGAGCATCCCGACTACGCGCGCGCGGACCGACTGTTGCGACGCGTGGGGGCCGAGGTGGCGCGACGCTGGGTGTTGAAGACACCGGGACCGCTGGGGCGCGAGGCGCCCGAGGCCCCGGAGACGGAGTGGAGGGATTCGGAATGAAGGGCGCCATGACGGAGCACGAGCGGAAGGTGGCGGACGGCGTGCTCGACGAGGAGTCCGCGAAGCGAGAGCACCTGGTGGTGTCCTTGTCGGGTGCGCATGCGTATGGCTTTCCCTCGCCGGACAGTGATTTGGACCTGAAGTCCATCCACATCGCGCCCACGGCGCTTTTGCTGGGCCTGCAACCCCGGCAGCTCAACGCCGAGCGGCTCCAGGTGGTGGACGGAGTGGAGGTGGACTACTCGTCCAACGAACTCCAGCCCGTGCTCCAGGGACTCTTGCAGGGCAATGGCAACTACCTGGAGCGCCTGCTGGGGGCCATTCCCGTGCGGGTCTCCCCGGAGCTGGAGGCCCTTCAGCCGCTGGTGCGCGGCGTGTTGTCGCGTCGGGTGCACCGGCACTACCGGGGCTTCGCCTACGGTCAGCTCCGGGAGTGGGAGAAGAGCGGCTTTCGCTCCGCGAAGAAGCTCCTCTACGTGTTGCGCACCACGCTCACCGGGACGCACGCGCTGCGCACCGGCGAGGTGGAGACGGATGTCACCGAGCTGCTGGATTCCCACGGCTTCGCGGAGGCGCACGAACTGGTGGAGCAGAAGCGACGCGGGGAGAAGTCCGAACTGCCCGAATCGCTCAGCGCGAAGTGGCGCGCCGACGTGGCCCGCTCCTTCGAAGTGCTCGATGCCGCCCTGGAGGCTTCCGTGTTGCCGGAGGAGCCCTCCCAGGCGGCGGTGGACGCGCTGGAGGCGTGGATGCTGGACCTGCGACGCAGGCGGTTCGTGGCCGTGTCGTGAGGCACGGGCCACGCGCCGCGCCGTGGGCCTCAGGGGTCGGTGGGTGACAGCCGCGACAGGGAGCGGTTCTTGACCTTGAGCCAGGCCTGTTGCTTGAACAGGTAGGTCGAGCAGAGCTGGCGCCACGTCCACACGTCCGGCAGCTTCCACCACGCCGCGGGCGGCTGGATGCCCTTGTCCCGCAGGTTGCCGATGCCCCGGTAGCCGACGCCGTCGAGCCCGAAGGCGCAGTTGGACTCGAGGACCAGGACCTTGTCCGTCGCGGGGTGGTGGTCCACGACGAGGAGCGTGTGGCCGGAGCGCCACTGGTTTCGCCAGCCCTGGATGAGTGTCCACGGGTGGGGTGGCACGTCCGCTGACGGAGGCGGGATGGCCATGCCGCTCTCGACGGCGGAGGTGACGGGGGAAAAGTTATCCTCCGCGGAGGCAATCATCATCTGTCGGTGACGGCGGGAGTCCCAGGCGAAGGCCGCGCCGTGCGCATCGGCGAAGGCCTTCACGGTGAGGGCCTCCACGAAGGTGCAGCAGTTGTTGAACCGGGGAGGCCCCAGGGGGACGCGAATGCCTGGCAGCGTCCACGGGTAGTAGGCCTTGTCCGGGTCGTAGCGGTAGTCGCGCAGCCCGCCGAGGAGCGCGACGAGCCGGTCCTCGGCCACGGCCAGTGGCTCGTCGTCGAAAGGCAGCCTTACGGCCGGAGGCGGCTTCTCCTGCTGGACGACGGTCGCGTAGCGCTGGGTCCGCCAACGCACGCAAATCCAGGTGTCCAGCGCGCCCAACGTCGGGACTTCCAGGCGCACGTAGTCCGTGTCGGGCGTCGGAAAACCGAGGCGCTCGTCCAGGACGAAGTAGGTGCCTGGCTCGACGTAGCCCTCGAACTGCGCGTTTGTGTCTGGCTCCACGAAGCCGCGAAGTCGGATGGGAAGCTTCGCGACACGATAGGTTTCCGCCAAGACAGGACCCCCCGGAGAAGATGACCTGATGTGAAGTCTAACTCACTCCGGGAGTTGTTCGCAGGACGTGGCGGGGGAGGTGCCGGGCGGGTGCCCCGACTGGTCCGCGCTAGGAGCAGCAGTCCCTGGGGCAGTTGCTGTACTCAGACACTTCGCAATAGCCGTCGCCGCACACGTGGATGAAGTTTTCATCCTGGGGCGGAGGGGTGATTGCCTTGGGCGTGAGACACACGGGGCCGCAGTCCACCGGGCAGTTCTCGCCCGCGCCGCAGACACCATCGCCACAGTACGGCGAATATCCACAGTCGGTGGGACACGTCGATTGATTCTCGCCCACTTCACAGATGCCATTGCCGCAAGAGGCCGGGCAGTCCGAAGGACAGGTGACGCGCTCGTTCCCATCGCATTCGCGATCGCCGCACTGGTGGCCAAGGCCCGCCTCGGCGGACTGCTGCTCGAGCTTTGCGACCGCCGAGTCGTCGGCTTCCGTCGCGATGCCGCCGCACGCCAGCAGGACCAGTGAGGCCACCACGGTGGCCGTCACACCACTCCAACGCTTGCTCATACAGCCTCCTGGAAAAGGAGGCGCGGAGCCTGGTCGTTGCTCTCATGGAAAGGTCTGGCCTTTCCAATTCGTGACATGAGGTCGCGGCTGGTGCAACGCGTTACGAGGCCTGTGAGTCCAATCCGCCCCTGTTGTTTCCCCGTAGAAACTCCACCTGGAGCACGGTGCCTTCGGGACGGTGCGCCCACTCCAGGAAGGATGCGCGGAAGGACTCCACGGCCTCGACCAGCGGGCTGCCCGCCTTCCAGGCCAGCGCGCCCGCATCTTGCGCATCCCGGGTGCTCAGGCCGATGACGAAAGAGCCCTTCGCGGGTGTGGCCTGAAGCGGGCGTACGGAGAGCCGCCGGTCTCCCTCCAGCCGGTACACCAGGGCCGTGAGATGGCCGAGGACCCAGCCCACGGCGACTTCGTGGTCCTCCACGGAGCGTGCTTCGACGGACAGGCGCAGCCGCGTGGGCAGGTCCTGGGCGGTGTCGACAGGTTGGAACAACGCCTCCCACGCGAGAGTCGTACCCGCCGCGCGGGCTTCCGCCACGAGCGCTCGAGCGCGCATCCACTCATCGCGGAGGACGCGGAACGTGGAGCGCGACACATTGCGCGCCGTATTCCGCGCGGGTGCGGCCGGGGCGATGACGGGCAGCAGGTCTCGCTTGCCATCCGGACGATAGCGCGCCAGCTCCGGCGTGAGGGCCACGGGCTGTGGCCAGGGCCAGGTGGCGAAGGTCCCGAAGAAGTGGGCGAGCAGCTCCGCGTCGGTCTTCACCGTGCCCGGCGCCGCCCTCGTGAAGGCCCACGTCGCGAGCACCGTCCACGACAGCCCGCCGAGATAGCCGAGCGCATGCGAGTAGACGCCCCGGGCCTTGGCCCACGTCTTCACCGCGCGAAGCAGGGTCCGGAAGCGCTCGCGCTGTCCTTCGTCCTCGCCCAGTGTTTCCAGCACGCCTTGCATGTCCGCGAGTCCCAGGACGGAGCGGAGTCCCGCAACATCCAGCTCCTCTCCATGGAGCGACAGCAGCGTCGAGGGCTCGCAAGGAGCCACGCCTTCGGGACGGCTGGCGTAGGACACCTCGAAGCTCACGCCTCCCAGTGACAGCTTCACCAGGGGAATGGCGGCATCGGCCACGAATCGCGCGGAGCCCGATGCGGAGGGCGGCTGCTTCTCCAGCTCTCGAAGCAGTGCATGCGCGAAATCCTCACGGGAGAGGGTGGCGGGGCCAATGGCCACCGCGTCCACGTCGCTGTCCGGTCCATCCGTGCCGAGCAGCGATGAGCCATAGGGATGCAGCGTGGTGCCCACGCGTTCGCAGAGCTCCTTGAGGCCTTTCACCGCCTGGAGTCTGGACGCACGTGACGCATCGGTCGCTTGGGCGCACAGGGTCGCGAGCACCGCGCGCAGCGGGGTGTCTTCCTGCCCGGCCGCCGCCTGCGACTCCGCCGGCCCTGGTTTCCGGGACGGGGCGGATGCTCCCAGGGGAATTCGCCGCACGACTTCGAACGGGGTGTCGCCCTTGCGACGGATGATGCAGACCTCGTTCACGCGGAAGCTCACCGGACGCCAGCCTCGGGCCCACGAGGAGATCGTCCGTTCGAGTTCCACGTCCCCCGTGCGTGGAAGCTGTCCCACGGAGAGGTGCGGTGTGAATCCGTGGGTTGGGGGCGCGCACTCGGGCACGGCCGCCACGAGCTTCGCGTGCAGAGCCGCCAGCGCGTCTTCGGGCTGGGTGTCTGGCCGGAGCCAGGCCGTCGCATTGGCCCGGTGCTCGAAGTGGGCGAAAGAGGAGAGCGTCACGTCGAAGGGCTCGATGTCTCGGAGCGTCTCCGCGAGCACCGCCTCGGCGGTGTCGAAGTCCTCTTCCGGGAGGAAGGGGTAGAGCAGCGTGACGTGTGGCATCCACCGCTCGAACTTCGCGTCGTGCTTCTTGCGCAAGGCCTGGATGGGCGGCCACGCGGCCTCGGGTGGAATGAGCACCACGGCCGTGTGATGGACCCGTCGCTCCGCTCCCGGGAGGGTGCTGGGCCGCGAGGAAACCTCACGCGCCAGGACACAGCGGACTCCGAAGTGGTCGGAGGCGAAGAGCGCGTCTCCCAAAGGAGTCGGAGGCCCGGCCAGCGGGGCCTCGCCGAAGAGGCCAACGGCCTCCGGAACGAGTCGACCCGATGGAGACTTCACCAGCACGCGGTCCGGTCGTTGGAGTCGACCGGAGACGGTGGTGAGCGCGGCCAGCGGATTGAGCAGGGGGTTGTAGGTCTCCCCGGTCTCCGAGGGCCGCAAGGTGGGCCACGCATCCACGAAGCCCGCCCGTGTGAAGGTGTCCGCCTCCTGCTCTCCTTCTCCGAAGTTGAAGTCACCGGCCAGCACGATGTCCGGTGCACCGCCTTCAGCCGATGCCGTCAGCTCACGAGCCCAGTCGACGAGCGCCTGGACTTGCACGCCTCGCGCGGCGGCGCCTGACGCATCCCGGTTGCTCGTGAGGTGAGGCGTGGCGACCCACAGCGAAGTGCCCGCCACCCGCAGCTCGCCGGCGATGATGCGCTTGTCCCGGGAGAAGACGCGCTGCCACACCGAGGCGAAAGGCACGCGCGACAGGAGCACCTGGCCATAGGTCTCCACCGTGTTCGCCTCCGGGCCGTCCGACACCCAGTAGTGCTCACGTACCCACGGCTCATCGAGCAGGGCCTGCAGGAAGGAGGTGGTGACTTCCTGGAGGGCGATGACGTCCGCATCCGTCTCGCGCAACAGGTTCATCGTCGCCGGAGTCCTGCGTTCGGTCTCCAGCTTCTCCGCGTCATACAAGTCGAAGAGGACGTTGAACGTGACGACGGTGAGCACGTCCGGTGTCGCTGCCACCTCGTTCGGGGAGGGCGACACCTTCCTCCATTCCTCCGCGCGCGTGTCGTAGCGATAGGAGGGGAGGGGTGTGAAGCCAGGAGCCGCGCTCGCGCGACGCGGTGCGGGCGCGGGCTCCTCGGTAGGGGACGCGGTGTGACTCAGCCGGTCGATGCGTTCCTTGCGGTCCCACATCACCTCGCGGCCACGCTTGAAGTACCAGACGCGGTGCCACGGAATCTCACCGTCTGGGACGAAGGCCTCGAAGGGCATCTCCTCCAGGGCCTCGCCGTGCGCGTCGTAGCCGATGACGAACTCGCGAGCCTCCAGGCGAGGGTCCCACCGGATGCGGTGATACACCTCGCGGCTCGTCGTGAAGCGTTCCTGGGACATGGCGAGCACTCACAAGAGAAGGGGAGACTTCCGCCGACTACATCTGAGGCTTCGGAGAGAGGCCAGCGGACGCGTCGCACCTGACGCCACGCCGCCGGCCCGGCTGACAGTCTGCTTCAGGTCGGACTCACCCCCGCCACCAGATAGAAGCGGAACTCCCCGGAGTTGACTCCGTAGGCGGCGTCCACTCCCACCAGGGGCAGCACGAGGTTGCGCAGATAGAGCCGCAACCCCGCGCCCAGGCCCTGCGCCAGGGTGGCGCCCTTCAGTCCGCTCTGGCTGTCGGGCAGGTAGCCGCGCACCACTCGCCCATTCACGTCCCGCAGCTCGCCGTCCGAGGGCAGCTCCCTCCACGCCATCAGCCCCGTGTCGGAGAAGCCCACGCCCCGGAAGGACAGGGAGCGGATGGTGAAGAGGGGGAAGTGATACTCGGCGGTGAAGGACAGCCGGGTGTCGCCTCGGAACTGACGGTGGACGAAGCCCCGCAGGCCGTTGCCTCCCATCACCAGTTCCTGGTGGAAGGGCAGGTCCACGCCCGCGGCGGCTTCACCGCGCAGCACCAGGTTGTGCTCTTCGAACAGGCGCAGGCCATGGCGGTACAACAACCCGAAGCGCCGGTAGCGGAAGTCGCTCCACACGCCGGGGTTGGACACCTCGTAGGAGGCCTCCAGGTTGAGGCCCTCCATCACCGCGTGGAGGTTCTGCCGGGTGTCGATCCCCACCATCAGGCGCAGGGAGGTATCTCGCTGCGAGGGTCCGATGGAGAACGCGGGCGTGGTGACCTCCTTCTCCGGGTCCGGGGACTTCGCGTCGATGCTCATCAGCCGGTACTTCACGGCGGCGCGCACGCGCTCGAAGAGCATCACCCCCAGCTCGCTCGAGATGGACGCCGAGTTGAGCCGCGTGCGCCGAACGACGACCGGGTCCTCCTGGCCCGCTCCTGGCTGGTACTCGTCCATGCGGTCGCTGCGAAGCTGGCCCTCCAGGCTGAACCGCAGCTGCGGCAACCCAAAGAGGTTCGGGTCCAGGTAGCCGGCGAAGATGCCGCTCTCCGCCGTGCTCACCTGCGCGGCCGTCGCGAACTTCTTGGCCCGGCCCCAGAGGTTGTTCTCCGCGTACAGCAGGCCGCCGCCGATGTTGTCCGAGGACAGCGCGAACGTGGGTGCCACCACCCAGGACGCCTTGTCCTCCACCTCCAGGATGAGGCGCACACGGTTGGGGGCCGTGGGCTCCAGGCTCACCTTCACCTCCTGGAACAGGCCGGTGGCGACCAGCCGCCGCTCCACCTTGTCCAGCTCCTCGAAGGTGATTTCGTCGCCGGTGTCGATGCGCGAAAAGGAGCGCACCGTCTCCGGCAGCGTCTTCTCGGGGCCGCGCACCACGACCTCGTCCACCACCTGCCCCGGACCCTGCGCGTCCGCCTGCCCCGACAACAGGGCGATTCCCAGCGCCGCGCACCACTTCACCACACGTCTGCTCATGACTCGTCGCACGTCCCGTGACTGCATCGGGGCCGCCGGCCTGGACCCATAGGGGCCCACCCTACCGCCCCCCGTGCCTCGTGGGGCCACGGACTGTGGGCAAGGAACTTCCGCGAAACATTTGCTATGCCTGACCCCAGGAAGCCCTGGGACCCCCGGGGCGCCGACCCGATGACCGGTATTTTTCGTCAGCTGCGGCGCCGACGTCTCATGCGTCGGCCCTTTCCTCCCGACTGGCTCGGCTACCTCGACGCGCGAGTGCCCTTCTTCGCCACGCTGTCTCCCGCGCTGCGCGACGACTTCCTCGCCAAGCTGAAGGTCTTCGCCTGGGAGAAGGAGTTCATCGGGGCCGGGGGACTGGAAATCACCGACGAGATTCGCGTCGTCGTGTCCGCCACCGCCGTGCAGCTCGTGGTGCACCTGGACCTGGCCTATTACGACCGGCTGCGCGAAGTCATCGTCTACCCCGATGCCTTCCTGCTGCCAGACCGCACCGGTGTGGTGCTGGGCGAGGCCAAGAACTGGGGCTCCGTCATCCTCTCCTGGGCCGCGGTGCTCGGGGGCCTGCGCAATCCGGACGACGGCCATGACACCGCCACGCATGAGTTCGCCCACGTCCTGGACCGGGCGGACGGGGCCTTCGACGGGACGCCGAAGCTGCGCAGCTATTCGCACTACCGGACCTGGGCCTCGGTGATGAGCGAGCACTACCATGGGCTCCAGGAGGGACGCCCCCGGGAGCGCCAGGTGTTGGATGACTACGGCGCCGTCAACGAGGCGGAGTTCTTCGCGGTGGCGACCGAGAACTTCTTCGAGCGCCCCACGCGGATGCGCGAGAAGACGCCGGATTTGTATGAAGAGCTGAAGCGTTTCTACGGCTGGGACCCGGCCTCGGGCACCTGAGTCCGCGCGCGGCCCGCCCCGCTGTGGTAGGCGCGATATCCAGCACCCGCAGGAGAGACTCGCAATGTCCGCACCCGCTGCGCCCTCGGTGTCCATGTTCGTCGAGCTGGAGCGCGAAGCCTGGCGGGCGCTGCGCGCGTCCACGCCGCTGACGCTCACGACGGAGGACCTGGACGGTCTGCGGGGGCTGGGCGAGCACCTGGACCTGGAGGAGGTCTCCGACGTCTACCTGCCCCTGTCCCGGCTGCTCAATCTCCAGGTGGCCGCGGCCCAGCGGCTGTGGATGGAGCAGCAGGCGTTCCTGGGGGGCTCCACGAGCAAGGTGCCGTTCATCATCGCCATCGCTGGCAGCGTGGCGGTGGGCAAGAGCACCACGGCCCGCATCCTCCAGGCCCTGCTCGGCCGGTGGCCGGACCATCCTCGCGTGGAGCTGGTCACCACGGACGGCTTCCTCTTTCCCAACCGCGTCCTCACCGAGCGTGGGCTGATGAAGCGCAAGGGCTTTCCGGAGAGCTATGACCGGCGCGCGCTGGTGCGCCTGCTCGCGGAGCTGAAGGCGGGACGTCCAGAGGTGTCGGCGCCGGTCTACTCGCACCTCGTCTACGACGTGGTTCCCGACGAGGCGAAGGTCATCCGCCAGCCCGACATCCTCATCCTGGAAGGGCTCAACGTGCTCCAGTCCGGCGCCACCGGACAGCGGGTGCCGCACACCTTCCTGTCGGACTTCTTCGACTTCTCCATCTACGTGGATGCGAGCGAGCAGGACATCCGCCGCTGGTATGTCGACCGCTTCCTGCGGCTCCAGCAGACGGCGTTTCGCGACGAGCGCAGCTACTTCCGCCGCTTCTCCGACCTGACGAAGGACGAGGCGGTGACGATGGCCGAGTCCGTGTGGGGCGACATCAATGGCCCCAACCTGGCGCAGAACATCGCGCCCACTCGCTCGCGCGCCCGGCTCATCCTGCTCAAGGGACCGGACCACAAGGTGAAGCGCGTGCGGTTGCGCAAGCTGTAGTCCGCCCGTGTCAGCGCGCGGTGGAGGGGCCGCGGTTGGCGAGCGGTTGTGCCCGGAGTGTATGTCTGGGACATTTCAGCGACACATTGGGAGTCACCGCATGCCCCTCCCTTCGATTCGCCGTACGGTCCGCTCAGTGATGGTGCTTGCGCTGTCCCTTCTGTCCGGTCCGAGTCTCGCGGCGGACGCGGGCTCCGACGGGCGTCCGGTGGGCTTCGAGTGTCCGGTGCGAGTGGACGGCACCGAACACCTCCTCCGGGTCGCTGACGCGGAGCCTCCAGCAACGGCATCCCCTTGAGCTTCAGGGGGCGCGAAAACCACGGCGCCTGTCACACGTAGCGTGAGGCGCTCCAGTCGCGCGTGTACGCGGCGTTGCTCAGCGTCGGGGGCGGCGGACCATCTCGACGTGAGGGATGCCGTCCTCGTCGTAGATGTCACCCTCGGCGACGAAGCCGAGGCTTGTGTAGAAGGCCCGCAGGTAGTCCTGCGCGGAGATGCGGATGTCCGCGTCGGGGTAGAGGGCTTCGAGCCGGGTGATGCCTCGCGCCGTCAGCTCTCGTCCCAGTCCACGCCCTCGCGCCCTGGGTGACGTCACCACGCGGCCCAGGCTGGAGGCGCCGGGGAACTTCACGTCGGGTGGGAGGATGCGCAGATAGGCTGCGAGGAAGGACTGAGGGCCTGCGTCCTCGAAGGCGAGGAGGTGGAGGGCGCTCCGGTCCAGCCCGTCCACGTCCAGGTAGAGCGACTTCTGCTCCACGATGAACACCTCCTGGCGCAGGGCGAGCACGTCATACAGCTCGTCCAACGTCAGCTCCGAGAACGCCTTCCATTGCCAGTTCGGCATGCGGAAGGCGTCTACCACGGATGCTCGCTCCTTGCGGAGGTTCAGGCGGTGCGGGACTCAGCTCTGGTGTCGTGGGGAATCTCCGACAGCAACACGTTGAGTGCATCCACCTCTTGCCGCACGTGGTCCGGCCGGGACTGGACGATGTCGATGGCGCGCTGGAGCGCGTGCCTCGCGGCGTCGAGCGCCTGGTGCTCGACGTGGAGCCTCGACAGGTCCGTGAGCAGGGGCACCAGATACGGGTGTTTTTCACCGGCGGTCTGCTCGAGTCGACCCACCGACTCCTGAAGCAGGGGATAGGCGACCGGGTGCTGGTGTTCTCCCAGGACGACTGCCGCATGGTGCAGGGCGAGGGCGGCGGCCAGGCGGTCCCGCTCCTCGTCCGTCACGTCCACGGGCGGGGCTGCCTCATGGCCCTGACCCTCCAGCGTGTTCTCCAGGTTCGAAAGCAGCTCGCCGCCCAGCTCGTCCGTGAGCGCTTCGCCATCGGCGAACAGCGTCAGCGCGGACGTGTCTTCGACAGGGCGGTGGCCAGGGAGGCCCGCCACGCGTTCGATGCGCTCGGACGGAGGCGGGTGGGTGTCGTACGCGTCCACGGGGCACGCGAAGAGCTGCGCATGCATGAACGCCTGGAACTCGAGCGGCGTGTCCCGGGCCACCACGTCGATGGTGTGGAACAGGTCCTTCGTGGGCCTTCCCGTGGCGCGCAGACCCACCGTCACGCTCATTCCGCGCTTGAACGCGTCACTGCCCTCCACCGCCTTCGTCAGCGCGCGAGCGAAGGTGTCGCCGCCATAGGCGAGCGCGGACACCCGGTCCGCGAGCAGCTCCCTGCGGCGTCCGTGCCCGGCGGTGATGCGCAGGTGGACGAAGAAGTACGTGCGCAGGAACCACCACACCGGATTGATGGAGGCCCAGCCCGCCGCCTGGATGGCGTGGAGCATGCGGACCATCTGGATCTGGATGCGACCGATGATGGGAGTCAGCCGCGTCTCACCATGGGAGAAGTGGCCATACTCGTGCGCGAGGATGGACTTGAGCTCGGAGACCGTGAGCAGTCGCACGACGCCCAGCCCCAGTTGGAGGACTCGCTCACCACGTCCCAGCAGCACCCTCAGCCGTCCTCCTCGCTCACTCACGCCGATTCCCGTGCCCGCGTCGATGAGGACGCGGTCCACCTTGCGCGACTTCGCGACGTCCGCCACTTCCTCCAGCGCGGCGAAGAGACGCGGGGCCTCCTCGCGTTTCAGCGCGCGGCCTTCGTCTGGCTGGGTGTCACGGAAGAACAGGCCCCGGAAGATGCCGATGATTCCACCGAGGCAGGCAATCACCACGATGAACAGGAGCTTCACCGGGATGACGGGCATCATGGCCATGGCGAGGAGCAGTCCTCCGAACACGGCCAGGGTCAGCACCACCATCATCGGCACGGCGACGTAGAACAGCAGGGACGAGAACCAGAGCACCGCGATGTAGAGCCGGTCCACCAGTCGCTCGCTCGCGGTCTGTTCCTCGCGCAGCAGGTGCAGGTCGCTCGCCTGGAGCCGGCCCAACTGCGCCGAGGACAACGCTCGGCCCGCGAGCCAGGAGAGCAGCAGCCCCAACCCCAGGAACAGCGCCATCCCGAGGGGAATCCCCACCAGCAGCCACCCCCTGCGCCGGTCCTCGAACCGCTCCTCGACGACCCGCAGCAGTCCCTGGGTGGCGCCCAGTTCACGGGCTCGCCGGGCCGCTTCCCGCGCGGCCTCGTTGTCTCCCCGGGTCTCCAGAATCACGGCGAGCAGCGCATGTCCCTCGCCATTCCAGGGCGCGAGCGCCGTCAGTCGCCGTGCATGGGCCAGCGCACCCTCGACCTCGCCCGCCTCGAGGGAGCGAATCCCCGCGTCGAAGAGCGACTCCGGGTCGTGAGCGTTCACGCCGTGCTCCGACGACATCCCCAGGCGCGCTTCCTCCATGGCCGACAGGTGCCGTCGGACGGCGTCGAGCTGACCTTCGACCTCCTCGCGATGCCTCGGGTCGATGCCGCGCGCGAGGGCCTGACTCAGCGCCGTCTCGGCCTCGGCGAAATGGCCTCGCTTGAGGCGAAGCCGCCCGTGGAGCCAGTGCGTCGCGGGATGCTCGGGGGCATCCGCGAGCAAGCGGTGGAAGTTGCGCAACGCCTCTTCCGGCTGGTCGTTCCGCAAGGCCGCGTCAGCCTGCTCATACGCGGCCTGAAGCCCGGGGGCGCCGTGGAAAGGGGGCTGCTCGGTCGCCGAGGCCGGAGCCTGGGAGGCGAAGAACAGGACAAGAACCAACGCGTACATGTACTTCCTCGGAACTGGCCCCTGATGCCCACTCTAACACGGGCGCCGAGCAGAGGCCCGACCGCCGGCCTGGCCCGCGAGGTGGGCGTCGCGGTGGGGGCCCGACAGGGAGTCTGGGCAAGCCGCCGGGGAGGCCATTATACCTAGGCCGCCATGACCCCTCTGTCGCAGACGTCGCCCGTTCCCGGGGCCGCCCAGGATGTGGACGCCCTGGTTTCGTTGCTGCGCGGACGGCGCACCGTGGTCCTCACCGGCGCGGGTTGCAGCACCGAGTCAGGCATCCCGGACTATCGCGGGCCGGGCACGCGGGCCCGGGCGCGCAATCCCATCCAGCACCGGGAGTTCCTCCAGCGCCCCGAGGTGCGGGCCCGCTACTGGGCCCGGAGTCTGCTCGGCTGGCCCCGCTTCGCTTCCGCCCACCCGAACCCCGCTCACCGGGCGCTGGCCGCGCTGGAGCAGGGTGGACATGTCCCCGGCCTCATCACCCAGAACGTGGACCGGTTGCACCACGCCGCGGGCAGCTCGCGCGTCATCGAGCTGCACGGCGCGCTGGCTCGCGTGCGCTGTCTGGACTGTGGAGCGCAGGAGGCGCGTGTCGACCTGCAGGCGCGACTGCTGGCGCTCAACCCGGACTTCTCCCACCAGGTGCTGGAGCTTCGGCCGGACGGTGACGCGGAGCTGTCGTCGGAGGCGCTCCAGTCCTTCCAGGTGCCCGCTTGCGTGCGCTGTGGCGGGACGCTGAAGCCGGACGTGGTGTTCTTCGGCGACAATGTGCCCGCGCCCACGGTGACGGAGGCGTTCGCCTTGCTGGAAGAAGGGGACGCGCTGCTGGTGGTGGGCTCGTCGCTCGCCATCTACTCCGGCTATCGCTTCCTCGTCCGCGCCGCGGAGCGCCACGTGCCCATCGCCATCCTCAACCTGGGCGAGTGTCGTGGCGTGGAGCTGGCGGACCTCCGCGTGGAAGCGAGCGCTGGAGACGTGCTGCCCAGGATCGCCGAGGCGCTGGCGCAAAGCTGAGCGCGTCGTCACCCGTCAGGGCAGGCGCACGTGCGTGGTGAGGTGGTCCACGAAGGCGCGCACGCGCGCGGGCAGGTGTCCGCCCTGGCTGAGGAAGAGGGCATGGATGACCTCCGTGTCGCCGGGGTTGTGCTCCTCCAGCACGGCCACGAGGCGGCCCTCGTCCAGGTCGTCCTTCACCTGGAAGCGCGCGAGCCGTGCCAGGCCCACTCCGGCCAGCACCAGTTGTCGCAGCGCTTCACCGTCGCTCGCCTGGATGTTGCCGACCGGGGACAGCGAGAGCTGCGAGGAGGACTCCGTCAGGGGCCAGCCCTCGATGGCGCGCGCGTAGCTGAAGCCCAGCCGGTTGTGTGACGCCAACTCGCCCGGAGTCTTCGGCACGCCCTGGCGCTTCAGGTAGTCCGGCGAGCCGACGATGACCATCCGCGTCTCACCGAGCCTGCGCGCGGTGAGCTGGGAGTCCTTGAGCTGCCCGTGGCGAATGGCCACATCCGTGCGGTCATCGAGCAGGTCGATGAGCTTGTCCGTCAGCGTGAGGTCCACCGTCACCGACGGATATCGGGCGAAGAAGCCGGGGAGCAGGGGGATGAGGATGCAGCGCCCGAAGGCCGGGTTGGTGTTGATGCGCAGTCGCCCACTGGGCTCGTCGCTCGCGGCGGCACCGCGCTCCGCCTCGTCGAGTTCACCCAGGATTCGCACGCTGCGTTCATAGAAGCCGCAGCCTTCCGGCGTGAGCTGGAGCGCGCGCGTGGAGCGATTGACCAGCCGAGCCCCCAACCGCTGCTCCAGCCGGGCCACCAGCTTGCTCACCGCGGAGGGGGTCATCCGGAAGGCTCGCGCCGCGGCGGAGAAGCCTCCCAGCTCCACCACCTTCACGAAGACTTCCATCTCTCCGAAGCGATTGACGTCCAGGCGAGCCATGGTGAGCCGAACTCACAAGTCCTATTCCGCACGTCGCTCTACCGCAGCGAATTCGCCCCGTCCATACAAGGCCCCATCCAACTTCTTCACGGGAGGGCCGCGAATCATGCCGCTGGCCTTGTTCGCATTGACCGCGGGCGCCTTTGGAATCGGCGTCACGGAGTTCGTCATCATGGGCTTGTTGCTGGAGGTGGGCACGGACCTGGGGGTCTCCATCTCCACGGCGGGCCTGCTCATCTCCGGCTACGCACTGGGCGTCGTGGCCGGCGCCCCGGTGCTGACCGTGTTGACGGGGCGCTGGTCCCGCAAGCACGTGCTGCTGGGGTTGATGGTCATCTTCACGCTGGGCAACATCGGCTGCGCGCTGGCGCCCACGTACGGCACGCTGATGGCCGCGCGGGTGTTGACCGCGCTCTCCCACGGCACGTTCTTCGGCGTGGGCTCCGTGGTGGCCACGGGCCTGGTGCCGGTGGACAAGCGCGCGTCGGCCATCGCCATCATGTTCACCGGCCTGACGGTGGCGAACATCCTCGGTGTGCCGCTGGGCACGTGGCTGGGGCAGTCGCTCGGATGGCGCTCGACGTTCTGGGCCGTGGCGCTGATTGGCCTGCTCGCCGTGGCGGTGATTGCGCTGTTCGTACCGCGTGACGAGGCGTCGCAAGAGGCGAACGACTGGCGCGCTGATTTGAGGGCTCTGGGACGGCGGCCGGTGTTGCTGGGACTGTTGACGACGGTGCTCGGCTTCGCCGGGGTGTTCACCGTGTTCACCTTCATCGCGCCCATCCTGACGCGGCTCAGCGGCTTCTCACCGACGGCGGTGTCTCCCATCCTGCTCGTCTTCGGCGGTGGGCTGGTGGTGGGAAACCTCGTGGGCGGAAAGCTCGCGGACCGGCGGCTGGTGCCGTCCATCCTCGGCAGCCTCGCGGTGCTGGCGCTGGTGCTGTTCGGGATGACGTTCGTCCTGCATGACCGCGTCCTCACGGTCATCGCCATCGGCCTCTTCGGCGCCGCCGCGTTCGCCACGGTGCCGCCCCTTCAGATGTGGGTGCTGGAGAAGGCCGAAGGGGCCGGTCAGAGCCTCGCGTCGAGCCTCAACATCGGAGCCTTCAACCTGGGCAACGCGCTGGGCGCCTGGTTCGGTGGCGTCATCATCGACCGCGGCCCGGGCCTGGGCGCCGTCACATGGGTGTCGGCGCTGGTGCCGGTGTCCGCCATCTTCATCGTCCTCCTGGCGCTGCGCCTGGAGTCCCGCGAGCGCCGCCTCGGCGCTCCCAACGAACGAATGCTGCAAGGAGGAGTGTCATGAGCACGGTCAACAAGGTCGCCCTCGTGGTGGGCGCGCAGGGTGTCATCGGTCGCAACCTCATCGAGCACCTCGAGTCGCTGGGTGACTGGGAGGTCATCGGCCTGTCCCGGCGAGGCGGCCCTTCCTCCGAGCGCGTGCGGCACGTGCAGGTGGACCTGCTCGACGCGGAAGACTGCCGCGTGAAGCTGGCGAACCTGGGCCATGTGACGCACATCTTCTACGCCGCGTACCAGGAGCGGCCGACGTGGGCGGAGCTTGTCGCGCCCAACCTGGCGATGCTCGTCAACGTCGTGGACGCCATCGAGCCGGTGGCCACGGGCCTGCGCCACGTCAGTCTCATGCAGGGCTACAAGGTCTACGGCGCGCACCTGGGGCCCTTCAAGACGCCGGCTCGGGAGACGGACCCGGACCACATGCCGCCCGAGTTCAACGTGGACCAGCAGCGCTTCCTGGAGCAACGGCAGAAGGGCAAGGCGTGGACGTGGACCGCGCTGCGTCCGTCGGTGGTGGGCGGCGTCGCGCTCGGCAACCCGATGAACCTGGCCCTGGTGATTGCAGTCTATGCGTCCATCTCCAAGGAGCTGGGGCTGCCGCTGCGCTTCCCTGGCAAGCCCGGTGCGTATCACTCGCTGCTGGAGATGACCGACGCGGGGCTGCTCGCGAAGGCGACGGTGTGGGCGGCGACGGATGCGCGCTGCGCGAACCAGGCGTTCAACATCAACAATGGCGACCTGTTCCGCTGGAGCGAGCTGTGGCCGAAGATTGCCCGCTACTTCGGGTTGGAGGTGGCGCCTCCGCTGCAGATGTCGCTCGACGTCGTCATGGCGGACAAGGCGCCGCTCTGGAAGGCGATGACGGAGAAGCACGGGCTGGCGGGCCACTCCTACCAGGACGTGTCCTCCTGGCGCTTCGGTGACTTCGTCTTCTCGTGGGACTACGACATGTTCGCCGACGGCACCAAGGCGCGGCGCTTCGGCTTCCACGAGTTCGTCGACACCGAGGCGATGTTCCTGCGCCTCTTCGATGACTTCCGCCGCGCGAAGGTCATTCCCTGATTCCTCGGGGTGGCGCTTCAGGGGTTGAGCGGGCCTGGGGGGTGGGGAACAATCCGGGGATGGCTCACGGCGACGGAATGCAACAGGTCATCGGCTTCATCCTGGAGCTGGACAAGCTCAAGGGTGTCACGCGCAAGGTCAAACCGTTGGGCCTTGCTCGCTACGAGAACTCCGCGGAGCACAGCTGGCAATTGGCCATGCTGGCCCTCTCCCTGTCCCACCATGCTCCGCCTGGGATTGACCAGGACCGCGTGGTCCGGATGCTGCTGGTGCATGACGTGGGCGAAATCGACACCGGCGACACGCTGGCGTTCGTGGAGGGCGGGTGGAAGGAGCGCAAGGCGGCGGAGCTGGCCGCGGTGGAGCGCATCTTCGGTTTGTTGCCCGCGCCCCAGGGCCCTGCGTTCCTCGCGCTCTGGAAGGAGTTCGAGCAGGCGGAGACTCCCGAGGCCCGGTACGCGAACGCGGTGGACCGTGCGATGCCGGTGTTGCTGAACCTCTCCAACGAGGGACAGAGCTGGCGGGAGAACGGTGTCAGTCACGCGCGGGTGGTGGCACGCATCGCGCCCCCCATCCAGGCGGGGTGCCCCGCCCTGTGGGAGTACCTGGAGGGCCGTCTGGAAGAGGCCCGCCAGCGTGGCTGGTTCGGCGCGTGAGTGAGCGCGTCGCTCAGGCGGCCTGAGGTGTGCGGGACGGAGGCGCGGGGACGTGCCCCGCCCGCACCAGATAGTCGCCGAAGCCCTCACCCTGCTGTCGCTCGCTCGCATACGCCGCGAACAGTGGCTCCAGCACCGAGAGGATGGTCGCCTCGTCGATGTTCTCCCGGACCAGTCGGTTGAGGCGCTGGCCCCGGGCATCCCCGCCCAGGTGGAGGTTGTAGCGACCGGGGGCCTTGCCCACGAGGCCAATCTCCGCGAGGTAGGGGCGCGCGCAGCCGTTGGGGCAGCCGGTGATGCGCAGCAGGATGTTGGCGTCCTGGAGGCCATGTGCCTGAAGGCGGCCCTCCACGCGCTCCACGAAGGTCGGCAGGTAGCGCTCCGCCTCGGCCATGGCGAGGGCGCACGTGGGCAGGGCCACGCAGGCGAGCGCGTTGCGCCGCAGCGGACTGGCGGTCCGGAAGCTCTCCAGTCCATGGGCCCGGACGAGCGCGTCGATGTGCTCCTTGGACTCCGGGGGTACTCCAGCGATGACGAGGTTCTGATTGGGGGTCAGCCGGAAGTCGCCGGCATGCACCTGGGCAATCTCGCGCAGCCCCGTGAGGTGGAGCGCGCCGGGCCGGTCCGCCACGCGGCCACTGTCCAGATGCAACGTCAGGTGCCAGCGCCCGTCGTGGCCCTCCCTCCAGCCGAAGCGGTCTCCGTTGTGCTCGAAGGTGAAGGGCCGCGTGGGCTCCAGCTTGAAGCCGAGGCGGCGCTCCAGTTCCTCGGTGAACCAGGCGACGCCCCGGTCCTCCAGGACGTACTTCAGGCGCGCGCGCTTGCGGTTGCCCCGGTCTCCGTAGTCACGATGAATCTTCAGCACCTCCTCGGCCACCGCGAGCATCTGTTCGGGAGGCACGAAGCCCAGCACATCCGCCAGCCGGGGAAAGGTGTTGGCGTCACCGTGGGTCGCGCCCAGGCCGCCGCCCACCGCGACGTTGAAACCCTGGAGGACGCCGTCCTCGATGATGGCGATGTAGCCCAGGTCCTGCGCGAACAGGTCCACGTCGTTCTCGGGCGGCACCGCGACCGCGGCCTTGAACTTCCGGGGCAGGTAGGTTGCGCCGTACAGGGGCTCCTCCTCGCCGCCGGCCACCTTCTCCTCGTCCAACCAGAGCTCGTAGTACGCGCGAGTCTTGGGCAGCAGGTGCTCGGACAGGCGCACCGCCCAGCCGTACACCACTTCATGCACGCGGGTGTCCACCGGGTTGGGATTGCACAGCACGTTGCGGTTGACGTCGCCGCATGCGGCCAGCGTGTCGATGAGGGCGGCGTTGATGCGCGCAATCGTCGGCTTGAGGTCGCCCTTGAGGATGCCGTGCAGTTGGAAGGCCTGCCGCGTGGTGATGCGCAGGGTGCCGTTGGCGTGCTCGCGCGCCAGCCCGTCCATGACGAGCCACTGCGCGGCGGTGCAGACGCCCCCGGGCAGCCGGGTGCGCAGCATGAAGCTGTAGTCCGGCTCCAGCTTCTGCTGGCGACGCTCCTCGCGGAGGTCCCGGTCATCCTGCTGGTAGCTGCCGTGGAACTTGATGAGGCTGGTGTCCGGCGTGGAGATGGCGCCCGTCACCGGGTCCGCCAGGCTCTCCGCCAGCGTTCCGCGCAGAAGGCGGCTGTTCGCCTTGATGTGCTCCACTTCGGAGAGGGGCTTGGGCTGGGTGCTCATGTCATTGCTCACAGTCAGAAGGATTCAGTAGACGTCACGCAGGTAGCGCCGCTCGTCACGCAGCGTCTTGAGCCAGTCCTCGGCGTCCTCTCGGCCGCGGCCACCGTGCTCGGCGATGACGTCCACCAGGGCCGCGTGGACATCCGGTGCCATGCGCTGGGCATCGCCGCACACGTAGAGGTGGGCGCCGCCTTCCAGCCAGGTGTAGAGTTCCTTGCCCGCCTCACGCAGCCGGTGCTGGACGTAGACCTTCGCCGCCGTGTCGCGGGAGAAGGCGAGCGAGAGCTTGTGGAGCGTCTTCTTCTTCAACGCCTCCTGCCACTCCGACTGGTAGAGGAACTGGCTGCGGAAGTGCTGCTCTCCGAAGAACAGCCAGTTGCGTCCGCGCGCGCCGACCTCCGCGCGCTCCTGCACGAAGGCCCGGAAGGGCGCCACGCCCGTGCCGGGGCCAATCATCACCACGTCCCGGTCCGTGTCCTCCGGCAGCCGGAAGCGCTCGTTGCGCTCCACGAAGACCCGCACCGAGTCCGCGTCCGCCCCTCGCGTGGACAGATGGGACGACGCGGCGCCGAGGTGGCGCTCGCCAAAGGCCGTGTAGTCGACCACCGCCACCGTGAGGTGCGCCTCCTCGCCCACGCGCTTGGGACTGGAGGCAATCGAGTACAGGCGGGGCGTCTGCTTGCGCAGCGCGAGGACCAGTTCCTTCGCGCTCCAGGGCGCAGGGTGCTGGCGAAGCACGTCGATGACCTGATGACTCTTCAGCAGCGCGCGGAAGGCCTCCGCGCCCGTGGGCGTCAGCACGGACTGGAGCGCGGTGCTCGCGCCGAGCGTGGCGTGTCGCTCCAGGAAGGGCCGGCTCAGACGCGTCAGCTCCAGTCCCTCCGAGAGCCAGACCGCCAGCGGGAGTGTCTTCCCGTCGCGCGTCACCGGCTCCGCGCCATCCAGTCGCTGCTGCCTCAAGACGGCGTCCACCAGCTCCGGTGGATTGGGCGCCCACACCCCCAACGCGTCGCCCGGCGCGTACTCCAGGTCGGAGCCTTCGAGGGAGATTTCAACGTGGCGGACGTCCTTGAGCGCGCCTCGTCCGGTGATGCGCTGGTTGACCAGCACGGTCGCGGCGAAGGGGGCTTCCTTTCCCACGGTGGGTGTCGCCGTGGCGCCTCGCAGCGGGACGACGGTGGCGACGGCGGGCGTGCGCGGTTCGAGCGCCTCGCGAGCGCGACCAAGCGTCTGGTCCAACCAGCCGGTGGCGATGGGCTCGAAGTCCAGGTCGCAGTCGGCGCGCTCCACCAGTCGCGTGGCACCCAGCTCCGCCAGTCGCGCGTCGAGTGCCCGCCCCACTTCGCAGAACTTCGGATAGCTGGTGTCCCCGAGTCCGAGCACCGCGTAGCTCAGGCCCTCCAGTCGGGGAGCGCGCTTGCCCAGCAGGTGCTCGCAGAACCCACGCGCGTCGTCGGGAGGGTCTCCGTCTCCTTGCGTGCTGATGACCACGGCCAGCAGCTTCTCGCGTGCCAGCTCTCGCACCGGGTACTCACTGGCCCGGATGATGCGCACGGGAAGGCCCGCGCTCTCCGTCTGGTGCTTGAGTCGCTCGGCGATCAGCCGGCTGTTTCCCGTCTGCGTGCCGTAGACGATGGTGAGGGGCGCGGCGGGTGTCGCCGTGGGAGCCATGGCGACGGACGCCGCCGTGGAGACCGCACCGGGGCGTGCCGCGAGGCCCGCGGCGTAACCACTCAGCCAATGAAGCGCCGTCGGGTCCAGCCCCGCCACCAGCTCCAGCAGCAACGTGCCCTTCTCCGCGCCCAGCAATGCGCCGATGAAAGGAGGCGGGGACAAGGTGAGATTGCCTGGGGAGGAGGCGCTCATGTCGCGTCCTCCCGTGGGGCGGTGAGGCGTCGCGCCCACTGCTCCGGGGCCTCCGCGTCGTCCAGCTCCCACCAGCCCGTGCCCGCGTCATGGGCTTCCTCTCGCAGCGCACGCCGGACCTGGGGCGCCTCCGCGTAGACGAGGGCGAACAAGCCCGCGCGCGCCAGGGCCAGGGCCACTTCCACATCCCCGGGCACGGTGGCGACATGGCGGCCCAGGTTGAACAGCTCACGCTCCAGCGCGAACGCGCGACTGGCCGCCTCGGGCGTGGCGGGAAGCAGGACGACGGCGCCGACCTGGCCCAGCCGTCCGTGTCGCTCGGCGCTCGTGACGAGCGACGCACCGGCGCGCGAAGTGGACTCCGCGGGGCCGAGCACCATGCCCGCGCCCACGGTGTCGTGGGTGAGCGCGTCGATGACGATGAAGGCCCCCGTGCGCCGGTTCTCCTGGTACGGGTCGCACAACAGGGGCCGGCGGCACACCAGCCGGACGCGGCCGATGTCGTTGAGCGCCAGCGACTCCGAGGGCACCTCCGAGAGGGTCTCCAGCTCCTTGCGCCAGAGCACACGCTCGAACTGCGCGGGTGCAGTGCGCGTGGTCTGCTTCACCAGGTAGCGGCGAGTCACGTCCAGCGGCTGCTCACCGAACCACACCAGCATCGCGTCCAGGTGTTGTAGCGCCAGGGGCGGCTGGTCCACGTGGGCGAGCAGGTCGCCTCGGCTGGCGTCCACGTCGTCCGTGAGCAGCAGTGTGACGGAGTCCGTCGCGGAGGCTTCCTCCTTGGCGCCGTCGAAGGTGTCGATGGCCTCCACGCGCGTCCTGCGACCCGAGGGGAGCACCTGCACCTCGTCTCCCACGCGCACCGTGCCGGAGGCCACCTGGCCCGCGAGTCCCCGGTAGTCCTGATGGGGCCGCAGCACGTACTGGACGGGGAAGCGGAAGGGCGCGCCGTCGAGCCTTCGCTGGTGAGGAAGCGACTCCAGCCAGCCCAGCAGCGTGCCGCCCTCGTGCCAGGGTGTGCGGGGACTGAGGCGGGTGATGTTGTCGCCCCGGCTGGCGCTGACAGGGAACAGGCGCACGCCCTCGAAGCCCAGCGTGCGCGCGAAGTCCACCAGCTCGGAGCCGATGCGCTCGAACGTCGCGCGCTCGTAGCCCACCAGGTCCATCTTGTTCACCACCACCGCGAGGTAGGGGATGCCCAGCAGCGAGGCGATGTACGCGTGGCGCCGCGTCTGCGGCAGGACGCCGAGTCGCGCGTCCACCAGGATGACGCCCGCGTCCGCCGTGGAGGCACCCGTGGCCATGTTGCGCGTGTACTGAAGGTGTCCTGGCGTGTCGGCGATGATGATCTTCCGCAGCGTCGTGGACAGGTACCGGTACGCCACGTCGATGGTGATGCCCTGCTCTCGCTCGGCGCGCAGGCCGTCGGTGAAGAGGGAGAAGTCCAGCTCCTCCTCGTCACCCGCGCCCGCCGCGGCCTTGAGCCCCTGGGCCAGCAGCTCAGGAGGAAGCTCCGTCCGGGCGGCGGCCCGCTTCGCGCTGGCACGTCGCACCGCGGAGATCTGGTCTTCGAAGAGTCCGTCACACTCGAAGAGGAGTCGGCCGATGAGCGTGGACTTGCCATCGTCCACCGAGCCCACCACCGCGAGCCGCAGCAGCGCCCGGTTGGAGTGCTCGTCGAGGAGTCGTTGGATGTCGGGTTGCGCAACGGCCTGGAGTGCGGTGTCCATCAGAAGTACCCCTCGCGCTTCTTCAGCTCCATGGAGCCTTCTTCGTCGTGGTCGATGAGTCGGCCCTGGCGCTCGGACTGACGTGCGTGGACCATCTCGTGGATGACGGCCTCCACCGTGGTGGCGGATGACTCGATGGCGCCGCTGAGCGGGTAGCAGCCGAGCGTCCGGAAGCGCACCCGCCGGAGCGTGGGCCGCTCCCCGGCGCGCAGGCGCATGCGTTCGTCATCCACCATCAGCAGCGTGCCACCCCGGTCGATGACGGGGCGCTCGGCGGCGAAGTAGAGCGGCACCACCGGGATTTTCTCGCGCAGGACGTAGTGCCACACGTCCAGCTCCGTCCAGTTGGACAGGGGGAAGACGCGCATGCTCTCGCCCGCGTCCACGCGGCCGTTGAAGAGGTTCCACAGCTCTGGCCGCTGCCGGCGCGGGTCCCACTGGCCATGCTTGTCCCGGAAGGAGAACACGCGCTCCTTGGCGCGGGACTTCTCCTCATCGCGGCGGGCTCCACCGAAGGCCGCGTCGAAGCCGTGCAGCGCGAGCGCTTCGAGCAGCGCCTGCGTCTTCATCGCGTGCGTGTACTTCTGGCTGCCGTGGTCGAAGGGGTTGATGCCCTCGGCGAGCGCCTTGTGGTTCTGATGGACGAGCAGCCGCAGGCCATGTCGCGCGATGAAGGCGTCGCGAAACGCGTACATGTCCCGGAACTTCCACGTCGTGTCGACATGGAGCAGCGGGAAGGGCAGGGGCGCGGGGTGGAAGGCCTTGCGCGCCAGGTGCAGCAGCACCTGCGAGTCCTTGCCGATGCTGTAGAGCATCACCGGGTTGGCGAACTCCGCCACCGTCTCGCGGAGGATGTGGATGCTCTCTGCTTCCAGCTCCTCCAGGTGCGTGGAGCGTGCATGGGTCGTGTCAGTCATGTCCCGCCTCCGCGAACCGGGGGACGGAGTCTCCCGTCGCCGTGTGATTCCTCGCCGCGAGCGAAGGGAGCCGAGCGCGCAGCGCGACGACTTCGCCCACCACCAGCAGCGAGGGAGAGCCCAGTCCGGCCTTGCGCGCCTCCTGGGCGACGGTGCCCAGGGTGGCCTCCACCACGCGCTGGTGTTCCCAGGTGCCTGCTTCCACCAGGGCGGCGGGCGTGGAGGCCGCACGACCCGCGGTGACCAGGGCCGCCGTCGTCTCCTCCAGGCGGTTTCCCGCCATGAACAGCACCAGCGTCTGGGCGCGTGCGAGGAAGCCCCAGTCGGGCGCTCCCCCCGCGCGGAACGCCGTGGCGAAGGTCACCTCGCCGGACATGTCCCGATGGGTGACGGGAATACCCGCCGAGGCGGGCACCGCGATGCCCGAGGAGATGCCGGGCACCACCTCGTAGGGAATGCGCGCGGCCTCCAGCGCCAGGGCCTCCTCCCCGCCGCGACCGAAGACGAACGGGTCTCCGCCCTTGAGGCGCACCACGGTGCGGCCGAGCCGCGCCTGGGCGATGAGCACCGCGTGGATGGCCTCCTGTTGTACCGACTCGCCCCCACCTTCCTTGCCCACGTAGATGAGCCGGGCGTGCGGACGCGCGTGCTCCAGCACTCCGGGGTGGATGAGCCGGTCATGCACCACCGTGTCCGCCTCTCGCAGCAAGCGCGCCGCGCGCAGCGTGAGCAGCTCTGGATCTCCAGGGCCCGCACCCACCAGGTACACGCGCCCTCTCGACGACTCCTTCATGTGAACTCTCCAGACGACTTGAAGGTCTTCAGTTCCGAGCGAAGCCGAGCCACCGCGGCCCCTCGCTCACCGCGCGCGAGCAGCGCGCCAGACTCTCCCTCCACCAATTGCTTCAGCAGGCGCTGACGCCGGGGACCACGAGGCAGCCGTCGGCGCAGCCATCCACTCAGCCTCGCCAGCCAGACGTGGTGGGGCGCGACCTGGGCCCCCAGCTCCCTGCGCAGGTGGCGCGCCAGCGCGGGGGCCTGACCGGCGGTGGAGACCGCGACGGTGATGGGGCCTCGTCGCTCCACCGAGGGCAGGGTGAAGTCGCACAGCTCCGGCTCGTCCGCCGTGTTCACCCACAAGCCCAGCTCACGCGCCTCGGCCGTCAGGTGTTGATTCACGGCGGGCTCATCCGTCGCGGCCAGCACCAGCGCGTGGCCGCGTACATCGCCGGAGGCGTAGGCCCTGCGCTCCCAGTCCAGACGTCCCTCGGCGGCCAGGCGTTGGAGGGTGTCGGTGACGTCAGGGGCTATCAGGTGGAGCCGCGCGCCCGCTTCGAGCAGGGCCAGGGCCCGGCCTTCGGCCACGGCGCCTCCGCCCACCAGCAGGACGCGGCGGCCTTCCAGCCGGAGGCAGACGGGATAGTCGACAGGAGTAGAGGTCGCCATGGCGGGAGTCCGCGTCACCGAACGCGGTGCAGTCCGCACTCGCTGTGCTCTCGTGACTCCCACCACCACCGGCCCGCGCGCTCGTCCTCGTACGGCTTCACCGCGCGCGTGCAGGGCGCGCAGCCGATGGACGGGTAGCCCCGGTCATGCAGGGCGTTGTACGGGACGGCGTTCGCCTGGATGTAGCTCCACACCTGTTGCCGGCTCCAGGCCGCCAGGGGGTTGAGCTTGAGCAGCCCGCCATGGTCGCGGTCGTGCTCGACGATGGCGACCTCGGTGCGGTTGGCGGACTGCTCGCGGCGCAGCCCCGTCACCCAACCGTCCAGTCCCTGCAGCGCGCGACGCAAGGGCTCCACCTTGCGGATGGCGCAGCACTCCTTGCGCGCGTCGAGGCTCCGGCGAAACGAGAAGTAGCCCTGGGTCGACTCCAGCGCCTCGACGCGGGCTCGCTCCGGGAAGTAGGTCTCCACGGGAATGCCGTAGCGATTGCGGACGACCTCGATGAGCTCGTAGGTCTCCGACGGCAGGCGACCGGTGTCGAGGGTGAAGACGCGCAGGCTGGGCGCGTGCTTGCGCGCCAGGTCGATGAGGACCATGTCCTCCACTCCGAAGCTCGAGGCGATGGCCGCGCGCGCGCCGAGCCGCTGCTCGACCCAGGCGAGAATCTCCTCGGTGGTGGCGGCTTCGAGCGACGCGGCTTCCGCGAGCAGGGCCGAGGGCTCGCGAGCGATTCCAAGTGCGGGGGACGACGGCACGACGGACACGGTGGACTCCAGGGGCTGAAAAGCAGACGGCCCGCGCCTCTTTCGAGGGCGGGCCGCGCGAGCAAGGGAGAAGGGATGGAACCGCTATCCGCTCCTCGAGGCTCGGGGCCCGCCTGTCGGCGGACACACCTCACACGCACACGCCAGACAGCACGCACAGCGGGCCCCGTGGGGCGCCTGCTGCGTCGCGACTGGCTGGGTGGAGATGAGGTGCATGAGGGAGCGTCGGGAAGCGGTGAGCGGGAAACAGCGGAGCAGACCCAGACCTCGGGACGGAGGTGGGGCCAGGCGAGGCGCGGAGGGAATCAGGAGGCTTCCGGCGCGCGCTTCAACAGCCCAGGCCCGAGAGGGCACAACAGGCACACGACCGACAGCAGCGGCGGAACAGCGCGGCCATCGGAGTGGAAGGCGTCAACACGGAACGGCAAGCTAACGGCTGTCACCTCGCGCCGTCAACCTGACCTCCCTGTCCCGAGGGGTACTCAGGTGTCGCTTGTCCCACTCGCCCGCCTCGTGACGGTGGAAGTCTCCAGTCGGTGCGAGGACGCGGTGGGTTCCAGGGTCGCGGGGGTATCGACACGCAGCGCGGAGCGCTCCAGCTCACGGAGCCGCGGACGACCCAGCAGCGCGAGCGTCCGGTCAATCTCCGAGGTGAGGATGTCCAGCGACAGCTCCACGCCCGCCTGCCCGTCCGCCGCCAGCCCGTAGAGGAACGGTCGACCCACCATGCAGGCGCGTGCGCCCATGGCGACAGCCTTCACCACGTCGGAGCCTCGGCGGATGCCCCCGTCGAGGATGACCTCCGCTCGGCCCTCGACCGCGTCCACCACCTCCGGAAGTACGTCGATGGCGCCCGGGAGGAAGTCGAGCTGCCGGCCTCCGTGGTTCGAGACGATGAGGGCCTCGACACCCAGCGAGACGGCCTGTCGCGCATCCTCCGCGCAGGTGATGCCCTTGAGCACGAGCGGGCCGGTCCAGATGGAGCGAAGCCACTCCACGTCCTTCCACGTCACCGAAGGGTCGAACTGGCTGTTGGTGAAGCGCGCGACACCCACCGCGTCGGTGCGGGTCAGCGAGGGATGGTCCACGAAGTTGCCGAAGGTGGCTCGGGGGCTCTTTGACATGCGCAGCACCCAGCCCAGGTGGCGCAGCACGTCCATCACATTGGAGAACTGGACGCGAGGAGGCAGGGTGAAGCCATTGCGTCGGTCCTGCTCCCGGTTGCCCATGACGGGCACGTCCACCGTGAGGCACAGCGCGCGATAACCCGCCGCCTTCGCACGCTCCACCAACGCACGCGTGACGCTCCGGTCCTTCCAGACGTAGAGCTGGAACCAGAGTGGGGAGGGCGCCGCGACGGCCACTTCCTCCAGGGTTCCGATGGACATGGTGCTGAGGGTGAAGACGGTGCCTCGGCTCGCCGCGGCCTTCGCGGCCAGCTCTTCGCCCCGAGGCGCGAGCAGCCCCGCGAGCCCCGTGGGTCCCAGGATGATGGGGGTGGCCAGCTTCTCTCCGAGCAGCGTGGTGGAGTGGTCCACGGCGCTCACGTCCACCAGGGCCCGCGCTCGGAAGAGATAGCGGTCGAAGCCGCGTCGGTTGGCGCCGGAGGTGAAACCGTCGTCGGCGGCGCCCTCCACGTAGTCGAAGACGGTTCGGGGCAACCGGCGTCGTGCTCGCTGGCGCAGGTCATCGATGCTGACAATCACGATGCGTGCTCCCTCGGGGCCCGCCGCCCCGGAGCATCCACTCCGGGAGCGGGCCTGCTGACGATAGCAGCCCCGACGTGGGGGACCGCGCATCGCGCGTACATCAAGCTGCGTCTCGCTTCAGCGCGGCGAGCAGTCGAGCGAACAGCTCGGCCAGCGTGGTGACGTGGGGCGCGCGCAGCATCGTGTAGTGGTCTCCCGGTGACTCATGCACCGTCGGCGCGGTGGCCAGCCACGGGCCCCAGCCCAGGTCCGCCGTCACGGTGAGCCCGGGGAGCGGCGTCGCGGCCTTGATGAGCACGGTGGTCCCCTCATACGGCGCGCCCGTGGGCACATAGCCGCGCTGGGCTTCGCTCAGTCGCTGGTAGAGCGCGAAGAGACGCTCCGCCGCGTCGACGTCCAGGTCGATGGTGTGCGTGGAGGCGCGGCGGGTCAGCTCCAGCAGATAGGCGAGCCGCTCCCGGCCTTCGAGGCGGGCCAGTCGCTCCGGGTCCACCGGGAGGTCTCGCCACGGCAGACCGAGCACCTGTCCGAAGGCCGCGAGCTGCGACAGTGCATCCGGTGTCGGACGCGGCTCCGGCTTGGGAGCATGGCTGTCGATCATCGCCAGCAGCTCTACCTGCTCGCCTGACGCCTGGAGCCGACGCGCCATCTCATAGGCGACGAGCCCGCCGAAGGACCAGCCCGCGAGCAGGTAGGGGCCATGGGGTTGTACGGCGCGAAGCTGCGAGAGGTAGTCCCGCGCGAGAATCGCGACGGATGCTGGAGGAAGCTCGCCTCCATCGATGCCGCTCGCGGAGAGGCCGTGAATGGGCCGGCTCGGAGCGAGCTGACGAACGAGCTCCGTGTAGCCCAGCGCGCTGCCGCCGCCTCCGTGGACCAGGAACAACGGGCGCTCGGTGGAGGTGCCCGAGTCGAGGCGCACGAGGTTCGGCGTGGCGCGCGTGCCGTCCTGCTGCTGCTCCAGGAATGGCGCCAGACGCTCGATGCTGGAGCCCTGGAAGAGCGCGGTGACGGGGAGCGAGACTCCTGTGCGCTCGCGAATCCGCGCCATCAGCTTGATGGCGAGGAGTGAGTGGCCGCCGAGTTCGAAGAAGTCGTCCTCGATACCGACCTGTGGGACGCGAAGGACCTGCGCCCAGATGGAGGCGAGCAGCTCCTCGGTGAGCGTGCGCGGCGCGACGTAGGTGGAGGAGGGAGCAGAGAGCACGGCCTCGGGAGGAGGCAGTGCCTTGCGGTCAATCTTCGCGTTGGAGGTGAGAGGGAGCGCGTCGAGGCGGAGCAGGGACGACGGCACCATGTACTCAGGAAGCCGAGACTTGAGGAAGGCTCGGAGGGAGACGGCGTCCAGGTCGTCGCCGACGAAGTAGCCGACGAGCCGCTTGTCGCCGGGGACGTCCTCGCGAGCGATGGCGATGGCCTCGCGGATGGAGGGATGCGTGAGCATCGCGGCTTCGACTTCGGGCAACTCGATGCGGAAGCCGCGCACCTTCACCTGCGCGTCGGCGCGACCGATGAAGGCGAGCGTCCCGTCGTGGCTCCAGCGGACGAGGTCGCCGGAGCGATAGAGGCGCGCCCCAGGGACGGAGGAGAACGGGTCCGGGATGAAGCGCTCCGCGGTGAGTGAAGGCTGGCCGACGTAGCCGCGAGCCAGGCCGTCACCACCGATGAAGAGCTCACCGATGATGCCGATGGGGACGGGCTGAAGCGAGGAGTCGAGGACGAGCAGGCGGGTGCCGTTGGTGGGCTTGCCGATGGGCACCGTTGCCCCAACGTCCTCGGGCCGAGCGACCAGGAAGGTCGTGGCGAAGACGGTGGATTCGGTCGGGCCGTAGCAGTTGGTGACGGAGATGCCCCAGTCCTGCAACGCGCGTCGGACATGGAGAGGCGAGACGATGTCGCCACCCGTGAGGACGCGCTGGAGTGAAGGAGGCGCGGGGAGGCGACTCTCGACGAGCTGGGAGAACAGACCACTGGTGGCCCAGAGCGTGGTGACGCCATGGCGGGCGACGGTCTGGAAGAGCTCTTCGAGCGAGGGCGCCTGAGGCGGGAGGACGACGAGGCGCGCGCCGTGGAGCAGTGCGCCCCAGATTTCGAAGGTGGTGGCGTCGAAGGAGATGGGAGCGAGGAGGAGGTGGGTCTGCTCGGGCCCGAGGTGGGTGAAGTCGACGCCGATGAGGGTGTGGATGACGCCGCTGTGGGTGCAGCCAACGCCTTTGGGCTTGCCGGTGGAGCCGGAGGTGAAGTCGATATAGGCGAGCGACTCGGGAAGCGCGGACGACGGCAGGGCTTCGGTGGGGCTGTTGGTCAGCGACACCTCATCCAGGAGGACGCACGTCAGGCCATCGGCGGGCACCTTGTCGAGGACGGCCCGCGTGGAGATGAGGACCTGGGGCTGAGCGTCCTCGAGCATGAATGCAATGCGCTCGCGCGGATACTTCGTGTCGAGGGGGACGTAGGCGGCGCCAGCCTTGAGGATGGCGACGAGGGCGATGATGAGCTCCGCGGAGCGCTCGATGGCGATTGCGACGCGGGAGTCGGTGCGGACGCCGAGCGAGCGCAGGTGCCAGGCGAGCTGGTTGGAGCGCTCGTCGAGCTGACGGTAGGTGAGGGAGGTGTCACCGAAGAGGAGCGCGACGGAGTCGGGCGCACGTGCGACGACGTCGGCGAAGACGGCGGGCAGGGTGGACTCGGGCGAGACGTGCGCGGGAGCGGTGGCCCAATCCACGAGGAGGTTGTGCCGCTCCTCGATGGTCAGCATTCCGTGAGCGCGGACCGGGACGTCGGGGCGCGCCACGAGAGCTTCGACGAGCAACTCGAAGTGTCGAGCCATCCGCTCGATGGTGGAGCGCTCGAAGAGGTCGGAGTTGTAGCCCAGACCACCGAAGACGCCTTCAGACGTCTCCGTCAGGTTCAACTGAAGCTCGAACTTGGCGGTGACCGCCACGCTGCCCAGGTCCACCGGACTGAGCGTCAGCTCCGACTTCTGGACGGCGGACTCGGGCGTGTTCTGGAGGACGAAGAGCGCCTGGAACAGCGGGCTGCGGCTCATGTCACGCGCGGGCTGAAGCTCCTCGACGAGTCGCTCGAACGGAATGTCCTGATGGGCATAGGCACCCAGCGCGGACTCCTTCACCTGCCTCAACAACTGGAGGAAGGACGCCCGTGAGTCGACGCGCGCGCGCAGCACCAGCGTGTTGATGAAGAAGCCGATGAGCCCTTCGACTTCCGAGCGGTGGCGGCCGGCGATGGGCGAGCCGACGGCGATGTCATCCTGTCCCGAGTAGCGGGAGAGCAGGAGCTGCCACGCCGCGAGCAGCAGCATGAACGGTGTAGCGCCTTCACTCTGGCCAAGGGCCTTGAGCTGCTCCGAGACGGCCTTCGAGAGGAAGACCGGAAGCGTGGACCCTCGGAACGTCTGGAGCGGAGGTCGCGCCTTGTCGATGGGCAGCTCCAACGAGGGAGTCCCGGTGAGCTGGTTGCGCCAATAGGAGAGCTGCTGGTCCAGCACCGCACCCTGGAGCCAGTCCCGCTGCCAGACGGCGTAGTCGGCGTACTGGATGGAAAGCGGCGCGAGGGGCGACGGCCTGCCATGGGCGAAGGCGTCGTAGAGCGCGGCGACCTCCTGGGTGAGCACGCCCATGGACCAACCGTCGGAGACGACGTGGTGCATGTTGAGCGCGAGCACGTGCTCGGTGTCGCTCAACTCGAGGACCTGAGCGCGGATGAGCGGACCCGTCGAGAGGTCGAAGGGCCGCTGGTACTCCTCTTTCAATCTGCGCTGGACCTCGCTGTGAGACGTCTCCGCGTCGAGGCCTCGGAGGTCCACGCGCACCATCGGGAGTTCGCCCACGGGAGAGATGCGCTGGAAGGGTTGCCCATCCAGCTCGAAGAACGTGGTGCGGAGCGCTTCATGACGGCGGACGAGTTCATCGAAGCTGAGCTGGAGCGCGTGGATGTCGAGATGCCCGTCCAACCGGACGAAGGAGGGCATGTTGTAGATGGAGCTGCCGGGCTGGAGCTGGTCGATGAACCAGAGGCGCTGCTGAGCGAAGGAGAGAGGCAGCGGGCCGGAGCGCGGCACCGGGAGGATGGGGGGAGGCTGAGAGGTGAGGCTCTCCTGCGAGGCCGCGAGGATGCGCGCGGCAAGGGAGGCGACGGTGGGGGCCTCGAAGAGGGCGCGGAGGGGAAGCTCGACGCCGAAGGAGGAGCGGACGCGAGAGATGACCTGGGTGGCGAGGAGGGAGTGGCCACCGAGTGCGAAGAAGTTGTCGGTGACGCCGACGCGCTCCAGGCGGAGGACGGTGGCGAAGAGGGAAGCGAGCTTCTCTTCGTCGGGGTTGCGAGGAGCGACGAAGGAGGAGTCGCCCCGCAGGGAGTCCGCGTCAGGAGCGGGAAGCAGCTTGCGCGCAAGCTTTCCGCTGGGAGTCAGGGGCAGAGCCGCCAGGGAGAGGAAGGCGGAGGGCACCATGTACTCAGGCAGCCGCTTGAGGAGGAAGGTGCGCAGGGCCTCGGAGTCGAGGGCGGTGTCGGGAGCGAGGACGACGTAGCCGATGAGTCGCTTGTCTCCGGGGACGTCCTCACGGACGACGGCGGCGGCGTCACGCATTCCTGGCGCGGTGCGAAGGACGGACTCGACTTCGCCCAACTCGACACGGAAGCCACGGACCTTCACCTGGAAGTCGAGGCGGCCGAGGAACTCCAAGGTGCCGTCGGCCTTCCAGCGAGCCGCGTCTCCGGTGCGGTAGAGGCGCGAGCCCTCTTCGCCCGAGAAGGGATTCGGGACGAAGGCCTGAGCGGTGATGTCGGGACGGGCGAGGTAGCCGTGAGCGAGGTGCGTGCCGCCGACGTACACCTCACCCGAGACGCCAATGGGGACGGGCTGGCCGAGGGAGTCGAGGACGTAGAGCTGCGTGTGGGCGACGGGCGAGCCGATGGAGGGCAGGCGAGGCCAGGAGGAAGGTGCGCCCTGGAGCCGGAAGGCGGAGACGACGTGCGCCTCGGAGGGGCCGTACTGGTTTTCGAGGACACTGCCCGGGAGCTTCTCGAAGAAGGAAGCGAGGGTGGCGTTGACCTGGAGTTGCTCGCCGGCGGTGACGACTTCGCGGAGGGCGGAAGGAAGCGTGGCGCCGTGAAAGACGGAGTCCGCCATGGCCTGGAGGGCGACGAAGGGAAGGAAGAGACGCTCCACCTGCTGGCGGTGCATGAAGTCGAGCAGTGCGGGGATGTCCTGGCGGAGTCCCCCGGTGGGCAGGACGACGTGGGCGCCGACCCACCAGGAAGCGAAGAGCTCTTGAATCGAGACGTCGAAGTTGAGGGAGGCGAACTGGAGGGTGACAGCGCGAGGGTTGGGGGACTGACGAATCTGCCAGGCGAGGAGGAAGCTGAGGGCCCGGTGGGGCATGACGATGCCCTTGGGGATGCCCGTGGAGCCGGAGGTGTAGATGACGTAGGCGATGTCCTCGGTGGAGACGAGGACGCCCGTGGCCTGTGAGGACTGGCGGGAGATGGCGTCGGCTTCGGAGTCGACGAGGACGAAGCGCGCACTGGTGCTCGCGGGGAGGACGGAGGCGAGCAGGGAGTGGGTGAGAACGACGGGGGCGCGAGTGTCCGCGAGCATGAAGGCGAGGCGCTCGGGGGGGTAGTTGGGGTCGAGAGCGACGTAGAAGGCGCCGGCCTTGAGGGTGGCGAGGACGGCGACGGCCATGTCGAGGGACTTGTCGAGGCAGATGCCGACGGCGCCGCCAGGAGTCACGCCGCGAGAGGCGAGGTGGTGGGCGAGCTGATTGGCGCGTGCATCGAGGGCGGCGTAGGTGAGCGAGCGCGAGCCATCGGAGATGGCGATGGCGTCGGGCGTGCGGAGTGCCTGGGCCTCGAAGGGGCCGTGCATCGTCGTGACGGCGTGAGACTCGCGTGACGTGTCATTCCAGGAGACGAGGAACTGGTGACGCTCCTGCTCATCGAGCAGGGGAAGGCGCCACAACGTCTGGCTCGGGTCGCTGATGGCGGATTGCAGCAGCCGCGACAGGTGCGCGCCCATTCGCCGAGCCGTGTCCGGATCGAACAGGTCGGTGTTGAACTCGAGCAGGCCGCTGATGTCATCGCCATGGTCCGCGAGCAACAGGGACAGGTCGAACTTGGCGCTGCCGTAGGTGACTTCCACGGGACCCGGAGCGTGTGCCGGCTCCTCATTGCGCGCCTCGGTGCGACGCTGCCGCGGCGTGTTCTGCAGGGCGAGCATCACCTGGAAGAGCGGAGACCGGCTCAGGTCCCGCTCGGGCTTCAGCTCGTCGACGAGCTTCTCGAAGGGCACGTCCTGGTGCGCATAGGCACCGAGCGTCGTCTCCTTGAGCTGAGCCAGCAGCTCACGGAACGTCATCGCCCCCGTCAGCCGTGCGCGCAGCGCGAGCGTGTTGGCGAAGAAGCCGACGATGCCTTCCAGCTCCGTTTGCTGCCGGTTCGCGATGGGTGAGCCGACGACGAGGTCGTCCTGCCCCGAGTACCGCGCCAGCAACGTGTGGAACGCGGCGAGCAGAACCATGAAGGGTGTGACGCCTTCGCGCTTGCACAGTGCACGCAGCGCCTCGGTCACCTCGGTGCTCAGGTGCACCGGGAGCGACGCGCCGACGTGGGTCTGCACGGGCGGGCGCGGCCGGTCGGTCGGCAGTTCGAGCGCATGAGGTGCGCCTGCGAGCTGCTGCCGCCACCAGGAGAGCTGTTGCTCCAGTGCCTCGTCGCGCAGCCAGCCGCGCTGCCACAGCGCGTAGTCCGCGTACTGGAACTCCAACGGCGCGAGCGGGGACGGACGCCCCTGGGAGAACGCCTCGTAGAGCGCGCTCACTTCGCGCAACAAGATGCCGTTGGACCAACCATCCGAGACGATGTGGTGCACCGTGACGAGGAGCACATGGCTTTGCTCGGTCACTCGCAGCAGGGATGCTCGCAGCAGGGGTGAGTGCGTCAGATCGAAGGGCTTCTTGGCCTCGGCGGAGGTCAGTCGCACGAACTCCGTGTCCAGGGCCGTGCCTGTCAGGTGTCGGAGGTCGGTGACGGGAACCGACAGCTCGGCGCGTGGATGGATGACCTGAACCGCGGTGCCGTCCTCCTGCACGTGGAAGGAGGTACGCAACGCTTCATGGCGCTGCACGAGTTCCTGAATCGCGCGCTCCAACGCGGAGGTATCCAGGTCGCCATCGAGCTGCTTGCTCGAGTGGATGTTGTAGGAGGCGTTGTTGGGCTCCAGCCTGTCGAGGAACCACAGGCGCTGCTGCGCGAAGGACAGCGGCAGAGGCCCGGTGCGAGGCACCGCCACGAGCGGAGGCCGCGTGTTGACCGGAGTCTCTCCACGGGCCGCTTCGACCCGCAGCGCAAGCTCACCCACGGTCGGCGCCTCGATGAGCGCGCGAAGGGGCAGCTCGACGTCGAAGGCCTTGCGGACGCGAGAGACGACCTGGGTGGCGAGGAGGGAGTGGCCGCCAAGGGAGAAGAAGTCGTCGGAGACGCTGACGGAGTCGAGGTGGAGGACCTCTGCCCAGATGGCGGCGAGGCGAGTCTCGGTGGGGTTGCGAGGCGCGAGGAAGGAGTCGGTGGGGCTGGAGTCGGGAGCCGGGAGCGCCTTCCTGTCGAGCTTGCCGTGGGTGTTGATGGGCAGGGCGTCCAGGGCGACGAAGGCCGAGGGCACCATGTACTCGGGGAGGCTGAGGAGCAGCTCCGCGCGCAGTGAGGAGGTGTCGACGGAGGCTGGGGTGACGTAGGCGACGAGGCGCTTGAGGCCGGGGACGTCCTCGCGGACGAGGGCGGCGGCGTGGTGGACGGAAGCCAGCGCTTCGAGAGCGGCCTCGACTTCGCCCAACTCGATGCGGAAGCCGCGCAGCTTCACCTGGAAGTCGATGCGGCCGAGATACTCGAGGTGGCCGTGGGCAAGCCAGCGAGCCTTGTCACCGGTGCGGTAGAGGCGAGCACCCGGCACCGAGGAGAAGGGATTGGGGACGAAGCGCTCGGCGGTGAGGTCCGGGCGGAGGTGGTAGCCGCGAGCGAGGCCGTCGCCGCCGATGAAGAGCTCACCAGGGACGCCGATGGGGGCGGGCTGGAGCGAGGCGTCGAGGATGAAGGTGGAGACGTTGGAGAGCGGCCCACCGAGTGCGGGACGCGCAGAGGAGCGGATGGAGAGCGCGGTGGTGTCGACGGTGGCCTCAGTGGGCCCGTAGACGTTGAAGGCGCTCAGCGAGGGCGAGGACGAGAGCGCGGCCCAGAGGGAGTCGTCGATGGCCTCACCGCCGATGAGGACACGGAGGTGACGCCCGGACTCCGCGAGGCCCTCGTCGAGGAGGAGGCGGAGGTGAGAAGGGGCGCAGTCGAGGACGTCGAGCTGGTGCTTCTGAATCCAGGAGAGGAGCAGGGGGACGTCTTCACGAGCAGCCTGAGGGACGAAGCAGAGGCAGTGGCCCTCGGCGAGGAAGACGAGCTGCTTGACGGAGGCGTCGAAGGAGAGAGGAGCGTTGAGGGAGATGCGGAGGGGGCGCTGGACGTCGGAGTAGACGGCAGAGGAGAGGGCGGAGAGGAGATTCACCACGGAGGAGTGGTGGACCATCACGCCCTTGGGCCTGCCGGTGGAGCCTGAGGTGTAGATGACGTAGGCGAGGTGGGAGGGAAGGGAGACGCGAGGAGGATTGGAGGTGGGGAGCGCGGCGAGAGAGGCGCGCAGTGCGGCGTCATCGAGGCAGAGGGCCGAGCAGGAGGCCGAGTCGAGACGAGGCAGGAGGTGGGACTGGGTGAGGACGAAGGGAGCGCCGGAGTCCTGGAGCATGAAAGCCAGGCGCTCGCGAGGGTAGGCGGAGTCGAGAGGGACGTAGGCGGCGCCGGCCTTGAGGATGGCGAGGAGGGCGACGAGGGAGTCGACGGAGCGCTCCAGGCAGAGGGCGACGCGGACTTCGGGCCCGACACCACGGGCGCGCAGCAGGTGAGCGAGCTGGTTCGAGCGCTGGTTGAGCTGAGAGAAGGAGAGAGAGGAGGAGTCGTCGAGGACGGCGAGGGCGTCGGGCGTGAGAGCGGCCTGGGCCTCGAAGCGCTCGTGGAAGGCGCCAGTCCAGGGCAGCTCGCGGCGGGTGTTGTTCCACTCGACGAGCACCTGACGGCGCTCCTCGGCCGGCAACATCGGCAGCTCACCCACAAGGGTATCGGGAGTGGTGATGGCGGCTTCCAGCAGGGTGTTCAGGTGTTCCACCCAGCGCGTGATGGTGGCCTCCTCGAAGAGGTCCACCCGGTAGCTGAGCCCACCGGCCAGGCCTTCCGGCGTCTGTGACAGGGTCAGCGTCAGGTCGAACTTCGTGACCTGAAGCTCCTGCGCGAATGACTCCAGGTGCAGCGGAGAGCTGTCCGTGGAGGTGCTCTCCACGGTGCGGTTCGCCACCGGGAGGTTCTGGAGCGACAGCATCACCTGGAAGAGCGGCGTGTGGCTCAAGCTGCGCTGAGGCTTCAGCTCTTCGACGAGCTTCTCGAAGGGAACATCCTGGTGCTCATAGGCGGCCAGCGTGGTGGCGCGGACCTGGGCCAGCAACTCCCGGAAGCGCAGCCCGGGGCGGACCTGCGTGCGAAGCACGAGGGTGTTCACGAAGAAGCCGATGAGGCCCTCGGTCTCCGTCCGGGTGCGCCCCGCGATGGGCGACCCGACGGCGATGTCGTCCTGTCCGAAGTAGCGAGCGAGCAACACCTGCCAGGCGGCGAGCAGCGCCATGAACGGCGTGGCCCCTTCCTGGCGGCAGAGCGTCATCAGGCGCTCCGTGAGCTCCTTCGACAGCCGCACGGGGCGCGAAGCCCCACGAGGATTGCGCACGGGAGGACGGGGCTTGTCCGTCGGCAGCTCCAGCAGCGGAGGAAGCGCTCCGAGCTGACGACGCCAGTACCCGAGCTGCTGCTCCAGCACGTCACCCTTCAGCCAGGAGCGCTGCCAGGCCGCGAAGTCCGCGTACTGGATGGGGAGCGCGGGCAGTCGAGCGTCTCCGCCCGTGGCGAAGGCTTCATAGAGCGCCGCGAGCTCCTGGATGAGCACCCCCATGGACCAACCGTCCGAGACGGCGTGGTGCATGGTGACCAGCAACACATGCTCCTCGGGTGCGAGCCGCACCAGCATCGCCCTGAGGACGGGGCCCCGGGCGAGGTCGAACGGGCGCTGAGCCTCCTCTGCGGCGAGTCGCCGTGCGTGCTCCTCGCGTTCCTCGGCGGGCAGGATGCCCAGCTCCACGATGGGCAGTGAGAACGGCGCGGCCGGATGGATGTGCTGAATCGGCTCGCCATCACGCGCGAGGAACGTGGTGCGGAGCGATTCGTGGCGTTCGAGCAGCGCGGTGAAGGACCGCTCCAGCGCGGCGGTGTGGAGCGTTCCACGCAGCCTCAGCGCGGAGGGAATGTTGTACGCGGAGCTGCCGGGCTCCAGCTGATCCACGAGCCAGAGCCGCTGCTGCGCGAACGACAGCGGCAGCTCTCCGGTGCGCGGCGTGGGAACCAGCGGAGGCGCTTGCCGTGAGTGCTCCTGCCGAGCAGCGGCGATGCGCGAGGCCAGCGCCGCCACGGACGGCGCCTCGAAGAGCGCACGCAAGGGCAGCTCGACCTCGAAGGCCCTGCGGATGCGAGACACCACCTGCGTGGCGAGGAGGGAGTGGCCGCCAAGCTCGAAGAAGTCGTCGGAGACGCTGACCTTGTCGAGACGGAGGACGTCCGCCCAGATGGAGGCGAGCACCTCTTCGGTGGGATTGCGAGGCGCGAGGAACGACGCGGAGGACGCGAATGCGTCGGGAGACGGGAGGGCCTTCCTGTCGATCTTGGCGTTCGTGGTGAGCGGGAACGCGTCCAGATGGAGGAGGAAGGAGGGCAGCATGAACTCGGGCAGCTTGAGCTTGAGGAACGAGCGCAAGGCGGCCGAGTCGATGGGAGCCGAGGACGTGAAATAGGTGGCGAGGCGTTTGTCGCCCGGCGTGTCCTCGCGCAGCAGGGCGAGGGCCCCCGTGACGGACGGATGAGACAGCAGCGCGGCTTCGATTTCGGGAAGCTCGATGCGGAAGCCACGCAGCTTCACCTGGGCATCGGAGCGGCCGATGAAGTCGAGCGCGCCGTCGTCGCGCCAGCGGACCAGGTCGCCGGAGCGGTAGAGGCGTGCTCCGGGCGTGGTGCTGAAGGGGTTGGGGATGAAGCGCTCGGCGGTGAAGTCGGGGCGGAGGAGGTAGCCGCGTGAGAGACCCTCACCACCGATGAACAGCTCACCCGTGACGCCAGGGGGAACAGGCTGGAGTGTGGCGTCGAGGACGAAGAGCTGCGTGCCGTGGATGGGGCGGCCAATGGGCAGCGACGTCCCGACGTCTTCGGGCCGGGAGACCGTGAACACGGACGCGAAGACGGTGGACTCCGTCGGGCCGTAGGCGTTGGACACAGGCACGCGCCACGCGCCGAGGGCCTTGCGGACGTGGACTGGCGAGACGATGTCGCCGCCGGTGAGGACGTGCTGCAACGAACTCCAGCCCGGAAGCTCGGAGTCCGCGAGCTGGGAGAACAGACCACTGGTGGCCCAGAGGGTGGTGACACCGTGACGGGAGACGGCGAGTTCGATCTCCTCGAGGGACAGCGCATGCGGCGGCGGGACGACGAGCCGCGCGCCGTGAAGCAGAGCGCCCCAGATTTCGAAGGTGGAGGCGTCGAAGGAGATGGGCGCGAGCAGCAGGTGCGTCTGCTGGGGGCCGAACCTCGTGTAGTCGGGACCCACCAGGGTGCGAAGGACCGCGGAGTGCGGCGTGCCGACGCCCTTGGGCCTGCCAGTGGAGCCGGACGTGAAGTCGACGTAGGCGAGCGACAGGGGCAGCGCAGCGAGCGGCAGCGCCCCCGTGGGCTGAGACGAGAGGTCGACGTCGTCGAGGACGAGGGTGGTGAGGCCCTCAGACGGGAGCTTTGACGCGAGGGCTCGCGAGGTGAGGAGGAGCAGCGGCTGTGCGTCCTCCATCATGGAGGCGAGGCGCTCTCGGGGATAGCTGGCGTCGAGAGGGACGTAGGCGCCGCCGGCCTTGAGGATGGCGAGCAGGGCGACGACGAGGTCGAAGGAGCGCTCCAGCGAGAGTGCGACGCGAGAGTCGGTGGAGACGCCCAGGGCGCGCAGGTGCCAGGCGAGCTGGTTGGACCGGGCGTCGAGCTGGCCGTAGGTGAGGACGTCCTCTCCGAAGAGGAGCGCGGTCTTATCGGGAGAGCGCGCGACAACGCGTGCGAAGACCTCTGGGAGGGTGGAGTCGGTATCGGTGACGAGCGGTGATGAAGCCCAGTCGACGAGGACGTTGCGGCGCTCGGCCTCCGTGAGGATGGAGTGCGCGGCGACGGGGACGTCGGGACGGGTGACGACGGCTTCGACGAGCAACTCGAAGTGACGCGCCATGCGCTCGACGGTGGAGCGCTCGAAGAGGTCGGAGTTGTAGCCAATTCCTCCGAAGATGCCGTCCGGTGTTTCGACGAGGCTGAGCTGAAGCTCGAATTTCGACGTGCTTCCGCTGATCTCCACCGGGCTGAGCGTCAGCTCCGTCTTCTGGATGGCGGAGGCCGGAGTGTTCTGGAGGACGAAGAGCACCTGGAACAGCGGGCTGCGACTCATGTCGCGGCTGGGCTGGAGCTCCTCGACGAGCCTCTCGAAGGGGATGTCCTGATGAGCGTAGGCGCCCAGCGAGGCCTCCTTCACCTGCCGCAGCAATCGCGGGAAGGACGCCTGTGAGTCGATGCGGGCGCGCATGACGAGCGTGTTGACGAAGAAGCCGATGAGCCCTTCGAGCTCCGAGCGGTGACGCCCCGCGATGGGTGAGCCGACGGTGATGTCGTCCTGGCCGGAGTAGCGGGACAGCAGGAGTTGCCACGCCGCGAGCAGCGCCATGAAGGGCGTTGCGCCTTCACGCTGGCAGAGAGCCTTGAGCTTCTCCGCGGTTGCGAGCGGGACGCTGACGTACACCTGCCCGCCGGCCGTGGTCTGCACCGTGGGTCGAGGCTTGTCGAGTGGCAGTTCGAGGGCCGTGAGGTCCGCGAGCTGACGGCGCCAGTACGCAATCTGCGCGTCCAGCACGGCACCCTGGAGCCAGCCACGCTGCCAGACGGAGAAGTCCGCGTACTGGATGGAGAGCGGTGCGAGGGGCGACGGCTTGCCGTGGGCGAAGGCGTCGTAGAGCGCGGCGACTTCTTGGGTGAGCACGCCCATGGACCAACCGTCGGAGACGATGTGGTGCATGTTGAGCGCGAGTACGTGCTCGGTGTCGCTCAACTCGAGGACCTGAGCGCGGATGAGCGGGCCCGTGGAGAGGTTGAAGGGCTGCTGGTACTCCTCCTTGAGCCTGCGCTCTACCTCCGCACGGGTGCTCTCCTCGTCACGGCCTCGGAGGTCCACGCGAGTGACGGGCAGCTCGGCATGCGGCGCGATGACCTGCAAGGGCTGGTCGTCGCGCTGGATGAAGGTCGTGCGGAGCGCTTCGTGGCGGCGAACGAGTTCATTGAGGCTGAGCTGGAGCGCGTGGATGTCGAGATGCCCGTCCAAGCGGACGAAGGAGGGCATGTTGTAGATGGAGCTGCCCGGCTGGAGCTGGTCGATGAACCAGAGACGCTGCTGAGCGAAGGAGAGAGGCAGCGGGCCGGAGCGCGGCACCGGGAGGATGGGGGGAGGTTGCGCGCTGCTGCTCTCCTGTGAGGCCGCGAGGATGCGAGCGGTGAGGGAGGCGACAGTGGGTGCCTCGAAGAGGGCACGGAGGGGCAACTCGACGCCGAAGGAGGAGCGGACGCGAGAGATGACCTGGGTGGCGAGGAGGGAGTGGCCACCGAGCGCGAAGAAGTTGTCGGTGACGCCGACGCGCTCCAGGCGGAGGACGGTGGCGAAGAGGGAAGCGAGCTTCTCTTCGTCGGGGTTGCGAGGAGCGACGAAGGAGGAGTCGCCCCGCAGGGTGTCGGCGTCAGGAGCGGGAAGCAGCTTGCGAGCAAGCTTTCCGCTGGGAGTCAGGGGCAGAGCCGCCAGGGAGAGGAAGGCGGAGGGCACCATGTACTCAGGCAGCCGCTTGAGGAGGAAGGTGCGCAGGGCCTCGGAGTCGAGGGTGGTGTCGGGAGCGAGGACGACGTAGCCGATGAGGCGCTTGTCGCCGGGGACATCCTCGCGGACGACTGCGGCGGCGTCACTCATTCCTGGCGCGGTGCGGAGGACGGACTCGACTTCGCCCAACTCGACGCGGAAGCCACGGACCTTCACCTGGAAGTCGAGGCGGCCGAGGAACTCCAAGGTGCCGTCGGCCTTCCAGCGAGCCGCGTCGCCTGTGCGGTAGAGGCGCGAGCCCTCCACACCGGAGAAGGGATTAGGGACGAAGGCCTGAGCGGTGATGTCGGGGCGGGCGAGGTAGCCGTGAGCGAGGTGGGTGCCGCCGACGTACACCTCACCCGAGACGCCAATGGGGACGGGCTGGCCGAGGGTGTCGAGGACGTAGAGCTGCGTGTGGGCGACGGGCGAGCCGATGGAGGGCAGGCGAGGCCAGGAGGAAGGCGCCCCCTGGAGACGGAAGGCGGAGACGACGTGGGACTCGGAGGGGCCGTACTGGTTTTCGAGGACGCTGCCCGGAAGCTTCTCGAAGAAGGAAGCGAGGGTCGAGTTGACCTGGAGTTGCTCGCCAGCGGTGACGACTTCGCGAAGGGCGGAAGGAAGCGTGGCGCCGTGAGAGACGGAGTCCGCCATGGCCTGGAGGGCGACGAAGGGGAGGAAGAGACGCTCCACCTGCTGGCGGTGCATGAAGTCGAGCAGTGCGGGGATGTCCTGGCGGAGTCCTCCGGTGGGCAGGACGACGTGGGCGCCGACCCACCAGGAAGCGAAGAGCTCTTGAACCGAGACGTCGAAGTTGAGGGAGGCGAACTGGAGGGTGACAGCGCGCGGATTGGGGGACTGACGAATCTGCCAGTCGAGGAGGAAGCTGAGGGCACGGTGGGGCATGACAATGCCCTTGGGGATGCCCGTGGAGCCGGAGGTGTAGATGACGTAGGCGATGTCCTCTGTGGAGACGAGGACGCCCGTGGAAAGGGAGGACTGGCGGGAGATGACGTCGGCTTCGGAGTCGACGAGGACGAAGCGCGCACTGGTGCTCGCGGGGAGGACGGAGGCGAGCAGGGAGTGGGTGAGGACGACGGGGGCGCGAGTGTCCGCGAGCATGAAGGCGAGGCGCTCTGCGGGGTAGTTCGGGTCGAGAGCGACGTAGAAGGCGCCGGCCTTGAGGGTGGCGAGGACGGCGATGGCCATGTCGAGGGACTTGTCGAGGCAGATGCCGACGGCGCCGCCAGGAGTCACGCCGCGAGAGGCGAGGTGGTGGGCAAGCTGATTGGCGCGTGCATCTAGAGCGGCGTAGGTGAGCGAGCGCGAGCCATCGGAGATGGCGATGGCGTCGGGAGTGCGGAGTGCCTGGGCCTCGAAGGGGCTGTGTATCGTCGTGACGGCGTGAGACTCGCGTGACGTGTCATTCCAGGAGACGAGGGACTGGTGACGCTCCTGCTCATCGAGCAGGGGCAATCGCCACAGCGACTGGCCTGGGTTGTTCACCGCGGACTTCAGCAGGCGCACCAGGTGCGCGCCCATCCGCTCCGCGGTGCTTCGGTCGAACAGGTCGGTGTTGAACTCGAGCAGGCCGCCGATGTCGTCGCCGAAGTCACCGCAGAGCAGGGACAGGTCGAACTTGGCCGTGCCGCTGTCCACCTGCATCGGCT
>NZ_JABUMQ010000370.1:0-10087 GCF_013336645.1 Myxococcus sp. CA039A
CCGTGGGGGAGTTGGCTTGCCACTTCCAGCAGAGCCGGGAGGCGGCGCTCCTGGTGGCGGAGTGGGGTGAGGCCGGCGCGCTGGCCCTTCACGAAGCACGCGGCAATCTGGCTCGAGCGCAGGCCACGTTGGCGGTGCGGCATGTCGAGCCTCCGAGCGGCACGCCAACGAAGGGCGGAGCAGGGAAGAGCGGAGGCAGGCCCTCGCCGCCACCCGAGTCGGCCGGCATCCCCGCGGAGGTGGCCGAGGCGAAGTTCCGGCAGGTGGAGGCCGAGGCGGGGGGCGCCCGGCTATCGACGGACGTGGCGGCCCTGAAGAAGCATCGCGAGGCGCTCCTGAGAACCGCGCCTCCTGGCGCCGACGTGCATCCGCTCTGGCTCGATTACCTGTCCTACCTGGAGAAGAGGGCCGCGGAAATCGAGCAGGGCATCGCGTCCAGGGGACCGCTGCCGTGGTCCAGCTACCAGCTCGTACGCGAGCGGTATGCCCGGGGACTGGCCTTCGAGAGGGACATGGTCGTCATCCTGGTGGCGGATGCGGCCCTGCCACGGGCGCAGCGGCGATGGCTCGGGGACTTCGAGAAGCCTCGCATCGAAACGCACGTGGGTGTCGCGAAGGCGGACCTGCGCTTCGTGGACGTACTCGTCATCGAAGAGGGGCCCGCTGGTGGCCCGACGCCCCGTGTGGAGACGTTCAGCTTCAAGAGCCGTGAGTTTCTTGGCCTTGATGGGGATGCTCTCGCTGCTCAAGTGGTTGAGGACGCAAGAGCCGCACTGAGGTATTACGGCGAGACGTTGAACATACGGAGGCCTGGGCTCGAACAGACTGTGCAAATCAAGAGGGTCCGTCTGATTTACGAAAAGACCTCGAAGCCATTGAATTCTGATGCCCTTGACCGTGCCGTGAATAGAGCTGAGACCAGGGCAAAAGGAGTGGAGGTGCTGTTTCAATGAAGGCAATGAGTTCGCTCGAGCCGAAAGTTGGCGATAGCCTGCGATTCCTGCTGGATGGGGCACTTGGCCATCGGGTCGAGTCGGACAGCGAACTCACGCCCTTCCTCGAAGCGCTGGAGGCTCACGCTGAAGGCTGGATGCCGGATGTCGTGAAGGGGTCGAAACGGCGAAAATACTCGCGCGCTTCCATCAAGAAGGCATTGGAGGAGCGGCGCGATGAGCATGGAATATCCGTCGCATTCTACCGTGCACAGCCCTCAGTCGAGTTGACGCTCGACCTCGATCTCCCTCCAGCAGGAACTCAGTTGAGCTGTAGCCTGAGTGTTCAGCCACTCTCGCTGTTTTCAGAGCGGGGGCGGTGTCTCGGGTTTGTAGAGATGGTCAGGACCCTGGCTGCGCACTATCTCATGGACTACGCCATGGCCCATGGCATGGCGGATCGACAGCTCTCGGGGGCTCCCTACTTCGGTCGTGATGGAAGGATCTCGCGCAAGGATGGGTTCGACACGATTTATGAGGTGTTCTGGCTGAATGTCTTTGGACCGAAGCTGGTGGAGATGGTGGGTCGCGAGCGGATGCTCTCGACTCCCGCGCACCTCGTGGAGGAGCTGCCCAACGGCTCCGTCCTCCTGGTGCTGTGGCCCACCGCCGCCGATTTCGCCCGTGAGGAAGCGCGGGTCGTCCAGGCCCGTGCCCATGTCCACCTGCGGCCGGACCTCGACTTCGACACGGTGCTGAGCACGCTGAGAGAACGCAGTGCCGCATTCGTACCCGTCGAGCCTCGCTTCCATCCTGACGTGGCGCCGTTCCTCTCGCGACTGCCAGATGAGTTCTCCATCGGCGAGCGGCAACGGAAGATCGCCGAGCTCAACGCCTTCCGGCCACCGGCGCCGGAGGAGTGGCTCCCAGCCGCGCTTCCCTCGGACGTGGAGAATCCGGAGCGTGTCCTCGCTGACTACGGAGTCCTGTCCGAAGGACTCGTGGCGGCGCTTCACACCCAGGTGCCGTCCATCATGGACGAGACGCCCGAGTCTCTCACGGACCTGGACTTCTACTTCTGGAGGGAGAATTTCCCCGAGCGGTACAAACGCGAACTCATCGACGGGCATACCGCACCGGCGCTAGGGGCCTACCTGGGTGAGCTGCTGGTGCGGCGATTGGGTGGGACGTGGGTGCCGCGCCAGAAGAGGGAAGAGTCCCAGGTGCGCGTGGGCCATCGCGTGTGGTTGCCCTTCCTCCGCACCCGCCGGTACATGCAGTCCCGCCAGTCACTGCTGGACTACTCGCTCACGCAGCTTTTTAAAGAAGCAGCCAAGGGAAGGGCTGGCGAGAACGCATGACTCGGCGTTCGTGGACGATACAGCTCACTGTGGCGGCTCCGTCAGCACCAGCAATCCACGGGACGTGTCCACGACATACACATAGCCATCTCCAGGCACCTGGAGCCCCGTGGCGCCCTCTTCCAGCGCGTCCCCGCGTCCCGGGTCCGTCTCGCGGAAGCTGTTGAAGTACGCCACCTCGCGCGGCTGTGTGGGATTGCTCACGTCCAGCACGCGCAACCCCTCCTGGTGATACGTCACGTACAGCCGCGAGCCGCGCAGCTCCAGCGCCCGCGGTGACACGACTCCGCGCAAGCCATACTCGCCAATCTTCACGATGTTGCGCGGCTCGCTGACATCCAGCGCGCGCAGCCGCGCCCCCACGCCCAGGCTGCTCTCGAACGCCACGATGCGCCCGCCGAACGTGCCCACCGCGCTCGCGCGACTGTTCGCATACGGGTACGTGTACCGCCCCAACAACTGGACCCCTCCGCCCGAGCGCGCGTCGACCACCTGCAGCCCGTCACGCAGATGGTTCACATAGAGGCGGCCCTCGTAGCTCACCGGGCCTCGCGACGAGGGGTTCTCCGCGATGCGTGAGCCGGAGACGATGTGCTGGAGCAGCCGGGGCTCGGAGGGCGTGGAGATGTCGAACATCAGCGTGCCCGCGGAGGGCTCCGTCCCCACCGCGTACAACCTGTCCCCATCCACGCTCACCAACCCGACGCTGACAGGCTTCTCCGGCACCCTGCGCACGAACACCGGCGCGGAGGGCTGGGAGATATCGAGCACCACCACGCCCGAGCTCGCGCTCGCGACATAGAGCACCCCGCCCTTGAACGTCGCGCCCCGCCAGTCCGAGTCCTCCGGAAGGCTCATCCGCGCCACGCGCACCGGCGCCTCGGGTTGGCTCACGTCGAAGACGGTGAGCCCCCCACGCTGTCCCTCCCGCTTCTGAGAGACGACATAGGCATGCTCACCGATGACCTGCACGTCCACGGGCATGCCCAGGTCCACCCAGCGCTCGGAGACCAGCTTCAGTCCGCCGGAGACCTCGTGCTCTCCCTTGAAGCGCGCCACGCGCTCGGCGCGGAAGGTCCCCGACTCCACCAACACACCGTCGCGACACCGCGAGAAGCAGCCCGTCAGCGCGCGCGGGCCCACCGCGTTGCAGCCCGCGAAGGTGAACAGTCCGTCCGGGGACTGGCTGGAGACGAGGAACGTCCGCGCGTCCCACACTCCGGCCACGGCGGTGGCTCCGAGGACCTGCTCGGGGACGCCCGTGGAGCTCAGCTTGAAGCCTCCGCCGAAAGGGGCGGCCCGAGCCGCCTGCGTGCCCCGCGCGTCGAAGCGCAGTTCGCTGCGGTACACCCCCTCGCGCTCCAGGGCCTCCAGCGAGCGACGTTTGCAGCCGGACAAGTCGAACGACTCCAGGCTGCCACAGGCCGCGTCGGCACCCTCCAGCACGTGACAGACGGACAAGGGGCCTGAGTCCATCCAGTCGCCCCGCTCCTCGAGCGGTGTGTAGCGTCCGTCCCACGGAGCGTCCTCCAAAGAGGAACAGCCGGACGCAGCGCAGGCGAGCAGGACCGTCAACGCGAGACGCGCGGGCTGCATCGCATACCTCCTGGGTGGGGAGCCGCACTCCGGCCTTGAGGCCCCTGACTCGCAGTGTAGGAACGCTGCTTCCCCTTCGGGAAGCCGACCCTTCGCACTTTTGGTCAACGGCGCACGTCCCGTGGCATGTGCCGACTGTTCCCACCTGCTCAAAGGGCGCCATACCTGGCCGGTCGTCCTCGTCGAGCGTCCGCCTGCTCGCCCGGGTCCGCTGCCCCCACCCGCCGATGCGCCGATTCCGCCCGAAGCCCCGCTCTCCCGCGAGGAATTGCCGGCGTTTAGTTCTTCACCATGAACGACATTCTCGCGAAGGACGTGGTGATTGTGGGCGGCGGCCCCGCGGGCCTGAGCGCCGCGCTGGTGCTGGGCCGTGGCCGCAAGAAGGTGCTGCTGTGCGACGCGGGTTCGCCCCGCAACGCGGCGGCCGAGCACATCCAGGGCTTCGTCACCCGCGACGGCACGCCCCCCCGGGAGTTCCGCGCCATCGGCCGGGAGCAGTTGCGTCCCTACGAGGTCGACATTCGCGACGTGCGGGTGAGCGGCATCGAGCGCCTGGGTGACGCGCGCTTCCGCGTGACGCTGGAGGGCGGAGTCGTCGTGGAGTCCCGCCGCGTGCTGCTGGCCACGGGCATGGTGGACGTACTGCCGGACCTGCCGGGCTACCGCGAGCTGTGGGGCAAGGCCGTCTTCCAGTGTCCCTACTGCCACGGCTGGGAAATCCAGGACAAGGCCTGGGGTGTGTTCGCGGGCCCGGAGGCGGAGCTGTACCTGGACTTCGCCCTCTTCCTGAAGGGCTGGTCGGCGGACGTCACGCTGTACACCCTGGGTGGCTTCCAGGTGTCGGCCGAGCGGCGCGCGCAGCTTCAGCGGGCCGAGGTGCGACTGGTGGAGGGACGGGTGCGGCGCCTCATCGCGTCCGCGGATGGGAGCGCGCTGGAGGCGGTGGAGCTGGAGGACGGGACGCGCGTGCGGCAGGAGTACATCTTCACCCGACCGCCGCAGCGGCACGTGGCGCTGGTGGAGGGGCTGGGGCTCGCGCTGGATGAAATGGGCTTCGTGAAGGTGGACCCGATGCAACAGACCTCCGTGCCCGGCATCTCCGCGGCGGGAGACCTCACCACGCGCTTGCAGGGCGCGCTGATAGCGGCGGCGGCCGGTGCGCAGTCCGCCTACGTGATGAACCACCAGCTCAACATGGAGGCGCTGGGCGCGGGCCACGCGAAGTGACGCCGGGTCGAGCCCCGCGCTACGAAGGCTCCATGGCCTCCGCACCCATCGAAGGACACAGCCACGCGTGGCCCGCAATCCAGCGGGACTTCGAGGAGAAGCGGCGTCTCACCTGGGTGGGCCCGCAGCGGCCCCTGACCGCGCAGCACTCGCGGGCCCACTCCACGGTGCACTCGTACGCCGTGGTGATGCTGGTGCTGCGCGGGGAGACGAAGGTGCGGCACGCGGGCGACCTGGTGCTGCGCGCCGGGGACGTGCACCTCATTCCGCCCGGAGACGCGCATGGCCGCGAGCACTCGGATGCGGAGTGCATGGGGCTCGGCTTCTATCCGGAGGCGCTGTCCTCGGACGCGGAGGAGCGCGCGTCACGGCTGGGGCCGCTGCTGCGCGTGCGCGGCGGCTGTCACCCGGTGCTGCGGCCCACGCCCGTGCAGCGTCGGCGCCTGTTGCGGTGGATGCGGCTGATGGAAGAAGAGCAGACGCGACAGGAGCGGGGCAGTGACGAGGCCAGCCTCTCGCTGCTCCGGCTGGTGCTGGTGGAACTGGAGCGGATGGCGTTCCCCGACGTCGTGCCGGAGTCCTCCTCGATGGGCCTGAGTCGTCGGGCCCTGACGTACATCGAGACCCACTGCCTGGAGCCGCTGTCGCTCGCGAAGGTGGCGCGGGAGCTGGGGCGCTCGGCGCCGCACGTCGCCGCCGTGGTGCGGCAGGAGACGGGGCGCTCGGTGGGGGAGTGGATTCTCGAGTGCAGGATGGCCGAGGCGCGCAGCCGCCTGCGTCACACGGACGAGCGGGTGGACATCGTCGCGGACCGTGTGGGCTACGCGGATGTCACGCACTTCATCCGCCTCTTTCGCCGCGTGCACGGTGTGACACCTGCCGCATGGAGGAGGCGAATGGAGGCAGGAGTGCGCTGAACGGGTGTTCTCTATTTTGTTGCCCGTTTGAATTGACAGGAAACTGTCATCTCGGTAGTTCGTGCGCATGCCGACGCCGATGAGGGAATCGTCGGGAGCGAGCCGCTTCAGGCCCGCTCCCCGAGGCGCATTGTCGTGCCCACGCTTCAACGGGATGGGGGATTCGTGGTGGCGGTGCAGTGGACGGTGCCGCTGATGGCGACGCGAGCGAGACGAAGCAGACGGGGTGGCGAAGTGCGTCCGCTCTGGCGAGGGCCGCGCGAGGTGTCGACACCGCCGGAAGCAGGAGGAGCGCCACCGTTGCTCTGTCCCTTCTGGTTCAACCTGGGGCCGCAGGTGGCGGCGAACGACTCGGAGCCACCCGCGAGCACGAAGGCGCGACGGAGCAAGAAGCCCACACCGTCCTGAGCGGGGAGCCACGGCCGCGGGGCCCAAACCCCGCTTCAGTCCGAGGCGCCCCTGCCCGAGCGGGACACCGCTTCATGCGCGAGGACGCGGAAGTGCTGAGCGGCGGGTGAGGGCCGAGGCCCGGGGAAGGCCACCACCAGCTCCGCGTGGCCGGGAGCGCCGCTCAGGGGGCGGAACACGACGCCCTTGGGGCACAGGGCCTGGGAGGACGCGGGAGCGATGGTCAGTCCCAGCCCCGCCTCCACCATGCCGACGACGGAAGGCCACGAGCTGGCTTCCTGGAGGATGTTCGGAGAGAAGCCCGCGGCCAGGCACATGCTCGTCACCAGGTCATGCATGCCGGGCGCGGAGTGGCGGGGGAACAGCACGAAGGGTTCGCTCGCCAGCGAGGACAGCGCGATGACTTGCTGACGGGCGCGAGGGTGCCGTGCTGGCAGCGCGAGCACGAAGCGCTCCCGGAGCAGGCGCTCGACGGTGAGCCCCTCGTGACGGAAGGGCGCCCGGATGATGGCGATGTCCAGCTCCCCGGAGGTGAGCGCGGCGCCGACGTTCAGGGTCGCGCTGTCATCCAGCTCCAACTTCACTTTCGGGAAGCGCGTGCGGAAGCGCAGCACGATGTCCGGCAGGACGCCGAAGGACGACGACGCGGCGAAGCCGACGCGCAGCGTGCCCGTCTCTCCGCTCGCCGCCTGCTGCACGGAGTGGATGACATCTCCCCGTCGGGCCAGCAGCGCTCGCGCCTCCTCCAGCAGTCGAACTCCGGCGGCGGTGAGGGCCACGCGGCGGCTGGTGCGCGTGAGCAGCTCGACCCCTAGCTCGGTCTCCAGCCGGCGAATCTGCTGACTGAACGGCGGCTGGGCCATGCCGATGCGCGCGGCGGCGCGTCCGAAGTGCAGCTCCTCCGCCACCGCGACGAAGAGCTGGAGCTGACGGAATTCCATATCGAGACGTTAACCGTCTCAATGCGCCTCGAAAGATATATTGGTGGTGAAGAATGCCGTTTCCTACCATCGGTGCATGCGATTCCCCTGCGTTCCCCTGGGTCTGCTGCTCACGGCGTTGACGGGGGCTCCCGTCCTGGCGCTCGACGGTGAGTCACCTTCCGCTGACGCATCCGGACCCACGCCGGATGCGACGGTCCAGGCGAAGCTGGACCTGGCGAACCAGTTCAACCGTCGGGTGGAGCTCCTGCGCGACAGCCTCGTCCCGCCCAGGTGGCTGCGTGACCAAGACCGCCTGGTCTTCTGGTCCCGCGAGGGGAAGGACGGCGGGACGTGGGTGCTGGCGCACGCGAAGACGGGGGAGCTGAAGCCGCTCCTGTCGGGTGAGCAGCTGCGCGAGCAGCTCTCGGCGTTGCTGGGCAAGCCCGTCACGGCGCCTCGCTTCTTCGACGTCGCGCTCGCTCCGGATGAGCAGGGCATTGTCTTCCGGCTGGAGGGGAAGACCTTCGGCCTGGGGCTGACAGGTGGCCGCGTCACGTTGCTGTCGCCGGAGGACCGGGCCGCGCTGACGCTGTCTCCGGACCACTTCCTCGCGCCGCGCGGAGGAGCGCTCGCGGTGCAGCGCAAGGGCGGCTTCGCGGTGCTGGGCGCGGACGGTGCCACCGTGGTGGAGCGCGCGGGAGAGGAGCGCCTGGACTGGCGGATTGCTGAGCGCCCCTGGTCGCCGGATGGACGCTTCCTGGTGGTGTGGCGCGACGACCTGCGCGCCGTGCATCAGGTGCCCGTGGTGGACTACTCGGACGCGCTGGAGAAGGTGACGACGGTGCCGTACGCGAAGACGGGGACGCCGCTGCCGCGCTCGGAGCTGCATGTCGTGGAGGTGGCCACGGGCCGCGTGACGCGCATTCCTCCCGTAGAGGGCGAGACGTATGACTTTTTCGCGGGCTGGAACCCCGAGGGCACGGAGGCGCTGTGCCTCCACCTCTCTCGTGACGCGAAGCGCCTGGACCTCACCGCGGTGACACCGGGGACCGGACAGCGTCGGCACGTGCTGCGCGAGGAGCGTCCGGAGACCTTCGTCGCTGGCCTGGACTTCGCGGTGGGCGGCTGGGCGAAGCAGGTGACGGCGCTGCCGGGAGGACGTGGCTACCTCTGGATGTCGGAGCGCGATGGCTGGCGACATGTGTATGCGTATGACCGCGCGGGGAAGCTCCTGCGGCAGCTCACGCGCGGCGCTTTCCCCGTGCATGAAGTGGTGGGCGTGGCGCAACAGGGGGACGCCCTCTACGTGCTGGCCTCGGCCGAAAGCGGCGCGCCATACGAGCAGCTCTTCTACCGGGGCAGCCTGAAGGGTGGCGCATTGAAGCGGCTGTCCTCGGGCTCGGGGATGCACCGAATCACGCTGTCGCCCTCGGGCCAGCACTACGTGGACGCGTGGTCCTCCCGCGCGCAGCCCCGGCTGCGGGAGCTGGTGTCCATGGAGGGTGGCAAGCGCGTGCGCCTCACCACGGCGGACGCGAGTGAACTCGAGGCCCTCGGTGACGTGCGCCCGGAGCCGTTCATCGTCAAGGCCGCCGACGGCGTCACGCCCCTGCAGGGCGTGCTCTACAAGCCGCGCGACTTCGACCCCGCGAAGCGCTACCCGGTGCTCGCCTATATCTACGGCGGCCCATTCTTCAATCTGTTGCCATGGAGCTACATCGGAAACTCGATGTCGTTGACCGCCAGCGGCCTGGCGCAGCTCGGCTTCGTCACGGTGCTGGTGGACCCTCGCGGAGGACCTGGGCGGAGCAAGGCCTTCCAGGACGCGAACTATGGCTGCGTGGGCCAGACGGAGATTCCCGACTACGTGACGGGGTTGAAGCAGGCCGCGTCCACGCGTCCGTGGATGGACCTGGAGCGGGTGGGCCTCTACGGCCACTCCTGGGGTGGCTACTTCGCGCTGCGCGGCATGCTGACGGCGCCGGACTTCTTCAAGGCGGGGTATGCCGCGGCACCGGGGGCGCTGACGGAAGAGGCCATCATCAACGAGCCCTACCTCAACCTGCCGAGCGCCAATCCCCAGGGCTACGCGGTGGGTGACAACCTCCCGCTCGCGGGCAAGCTGAAGGGCCACCTGAGATTGATGCACGGCACCAGCGATGTGAATGCCACGCTCTCCGTGACGATGCGGATGGCGGACGCGCTCATCCGGGCGGGCAAGCACTTCGAACTGCTCATCATGCCCGGCGAGCCGCACTCCCCGCAGGGGGCCGCGGGTCGCTACTACCAGGACGACGTGGGTCTGTTCTTCCTCCGGACCCTGGGCGCGCCCCGGTGAAGCCTACTTTTGCCCACTTGAGCGCATATCGTCGCCCCAGGTGTCGGCGGAGCGACTAGACTCCGGACCGTGGCCAGACCCCGTCCGAAATGTCTGAACTGTGGCGCCCCCTTCCTCAAGGCGGTGGAGCGCGAGCCTCTCTGCACCCACTGCGGCGCGGAGAGGACCAAACCCACCGGCATCCCCCTTCAGCCAGGGTGGAAGGAAGTCCCCTCCGCGCAGCAGGAGGCGGCCAAACGGAATCACGCCGCGATGGTCGTGGCGGGCATCTTCTCGGTCTTCATGTTGCTCGGCGGGGTGGGCGTGGCGTTCCTGGTGTATGCGACGGAGCCCATTCCCGCGCGCGTGACGGAGCGGCCCAGGCCGCCGCCTCCCACTATCACCC
>NZ_JABUMQ010000371.1:0-10079 GCF_013336645.1 Myxococcus sp. CA039A
GGCTGGGAGTGTCCTTCCTCGGGGGCCTCACGCTGGGAGCCACCCGGGGCTCAACCACCGCTCAGGACCTGGAGCAGTTGGAGCTGGGGCTGTGGAGTGGCCTGGGCGTGGCGGGCTCCTTGGGACGTGTCTGGGCCGGAGCCCATGCGGGCCTCGGAGTGCTGGGCCTGGTTCAACGCGCGACGAGCCCGGACGCGGAGCGACGCCGGGAGCTGGGGCTGCCCGCGCGGCGGACACGCACGGGCGCGGGAGCAGCCGCGTTCGCCTCGCTCTCCGCGGAGGTGCCGGTGGGGGCGCGCACGGGCCTCTTCGCTCGGCTGGGCGGCCATGTCGCGTTGATGCGCGAGGATGAAAAGCTCCGCACGCAACTCGCGCCACAACTGCTGCTGGGTTGCACCTGGGGGCTGTGACACGGAAGCGCGTGAAAGGGATGTCCCACGCCTCGCTGTCCGCGCGTCTCCTTTCTCGCATCGTTCAGGTGGCCCGAGCGCATTCGAAGCACGGCGCGCGTGTCTCCTGGCCGGTGTCTGTCACGCGACATGGGATTGCTCCCATGCACCGAGAGGAAGGCCATATGACGACGAGGCTGGAGCGCGGTTTCTGGAAGTGGGGCCTGCTTTCACTGGCATTGGCGGGGTGCGGCGGTGTCCTGGGGGACGAGGCGGGGGATGAGCCGCTGCTCACGCTGGAGGGGACGCTTCAATCCAGCGCTTCATTCGATCTGGGCAACTCCAACTCCGACCGGCTGCGAGCGGCGCTGCTCTGGAACACCTGGCCCAAGGTCGTCGTGGACTGCCTGGTCCAGCAAACGTACCCGGAGGGCATCTCCAAGTGCGCGCGGCTGAGCCCCAGGTCGTCGTTCCACCATCCCGGGGTGGACGTGAAGGTGAACGGCCGGTTCCCCAACTCCTTCAGCATGCCCCTCAATCGCCTGCCGGAGCCTGGAGCCCTGATGGGGGAGGAAGGCTCCCGGCTGGGCATGGCCTATGTGATGGCCTACGTGGACGGCAACGGCAACGGCAAGCTGGACCGAGTCCCGACCGAGGCTCTTTCCAGCCCTGACATCGTCGTCGGGTTTCAGGAGGGCTTCGACGGAGAACAGACGGAGAGCTCATTCATCATGTTTCGCGAGGGCGCGCTCCACCCGCTCTTCCACCTGGACTTCCCGAACTGCCCGGAGATTCCCCAGGGGTACTCCGTGGTGACGATGCGCTACACGCCTACCTCCGAGGAGTGCTTCGTGACGACGCGCAAGGTGGACGTGAACGTCGTCCTGAAGGCGAGCCAGGCCCTCCAGCAGATGGCCTGTGAGCTGCCCAACGCGAGCGTCCTCGTGGACTCGGTGCGCGCCTCCACCATGGGGCCGCCACCGCCGGGGAGCACCCAGCGCTGCGGCACGTACATCCGTCCCGTGTCGCGCCTCGACCAGGTGCTGCTCGTGAACCCCCATCCGGAGCGCTTCTGCACCGCCGCGAACACGGTGGCGTACACGCTGCGAGACTACTGGGATGGCGCCTGGGATGACCGGGCCTCTCCTCCCGCGTGGTGGCCCTGCCCGGTGACCGCGCCCTGAGGTGAGGACCGCGAGGGGGCAGGCCGGGTGCGCTGCCCCTTCGCGACGAGTCACCCGACTGCGGCACGGAAGAATTCCGAGTGTCACAGCCTGTCGTGACGAGGACCGCGACTCCTGACTCCGCGAGCCCATGAATCCCAGGCGACGGATTCATGGGGCACTTCTGAGCAGAGATTGGCCGCGTCCATCCATGCTGGGTGGCTCAACGCTCCGAGGACTGTCTACATACAGCGGTTTTCACAGACACCCAGCAGGCAGAACCAGCACGGACCCACGCAGCCGGGACGACAGGCCGCGTTGGCGTGCTCGCTGTCGGCGAGCAGCATGCCCTCCGGCGGCGTGCTCACTTCCAGGTCACACGTCGCGTCTCCTTCCACTTCAACGAGCGCGGCCTGAGGCTCACCCATGGACAGGGCGGCGAGCCCCACCACGAGCAACATGCACAGCACCATGGACCACTGGCTCTTGAGCAGCTTCGCGAACATGCGTGTCTCCTTGGCAGTGCCTGACGAGGCCACGCCAGTCTGTCATGAAAACAACCAATCCAGAAAGTCGAGGATAGATGGTTCGGGAGCGGATGGGCGCCGCAATGCGTTGCCCTGGCCCCGCGAGCGGCCTATGCAATGCGCCAGGGGGCCACGCAGCAAGAGTCACCCGTATCCGAGGAGTCCCATGCGTTACTTCGACGACTTCCAACCTGGTGAGGCGATTGAGGCCGGGCCCTACGTGGTCTCCCGGGAGGAGATCATCGCCTTCGCGAAGCAGTTCGATCCGCAGCCCTTCCACCTGAGTGACGAGGGAGGTCGGGAAGGCATCTTCGGCGGCATCATCGCCAGTGGATGGCACACCGCTTCCATCTGCCACAAGCTCGCGGTGGAGAGCCTGTTGGGCAAGTCCGCGAGCCTGGGTTCACCGGGGCTCGACGAGCTGCGCTGGCTGCGGCCGGTGCGTCCCGGGGATGCGCTCAGCGCGCGCTTCGAGGTCCTCTCCACCACGCCGTCGCGCAGCAAGCCGGACCGCGGCGCCATCAAGTTCCGCTTCGAGGTCCGCAACCAGAATGGCGAAGTGGTGATGACGGAGGTCGCCAACGCGCTGTTCGCCCGACGGCCCGAGGGCGGCGCGGCGAAGTAGCCGCGAGCCATCCTCAGGGAACCGATGGCAAGGGCCGCGCCATTCATCGGCGCGGCCACGCTTCACCTGCCAGGCGCTGGCTGGACCCGACGTCGGTGCGCCCCTCCGCGTGGGCGAGCGACACCGCGTCGTCTTGTTGTCCGCCCGCGCGACGTCGGCTCAGCGCTGGGCCATCAGGGCATTGAGCGCGGGATAGTTGATGCCCGCCTCGGGCGGAGGCGCGGAGGAGCCGTCCCGCAGGAAGTCCGCGCTGAGCGCCGCGATGCGGCCGAAGATGGACTGGGCCATGCCCGCGCCCGCGCTGACGCGACGCACGCCGAGCGAGGCGAGCTCCGACGCGGGAGGCAGGCCGCCAATCGCCATCAGGTTCAAGGGCAGGCCCGCTTCCGTGACGATGGCCTTGATGTCCACCGGCGTCTTCAGGCCCGGAACGAAGAGCCCATCCGCGCCCGCGGCGCGATAGCGACGGGCCCGGGCCAGCGTCTCCTCGACGCGACGCTCCGCCGGGCCAATGCCCCGCAGGAACACATCCGTGCGCGCGTTCACGAACAGGTCCGCGCCCTTTCGCGCGGCGGCGCGCTTCACGGCTTCAATCTTGGCGCACAGCAGGTCCACCGAGCCCGAGCCATCCTCCAGGTTGATGCCGACGCCGCCCGCCTCCAGCACCCCCGCGGCCACTTCGCCCACCGCGTGCGGGTCCTCCGAGTAGCCCCCTTCGATGTCCACCGTCAGAGGCACCTTCACGATGCGGGTGATGGCGGCGACAGTGTCCAGGAGTCGACTCACCGGCAGCAGGTCGCCGTCCGGGTATCCCTGGGCCCAGGCCACGCCCGCGCTCGTCGTGGCGAGGGCCTTGGCCCCCAGGCTCTCCATGACGCGGGCGCTTCCGGCGTCCCACGCGTTGACCAGCAGCAACAAGCCCGCTTCGTGCAACTGACGGAAGTCCCGGGCGGAGTTCGGCGGAGCGACAGGCATGGGCAGAGGTCCTCTTTCGACAGGGGTGTGGAGCGGGGCCGGATGATACGCAGAGCGCTTCAGGCCGTGGATGTCCGTCGCACTCGCGACTCGTGGTCGAGTAACCAGCGCTTGCGCTCGATGCCACCTCCGTAGCCGGTGAGGGAGCCATTGGCACCCACCACGCGATGACACGGCACGACAATGCCCACCGGATTGGCGCCGTTCGCCAGGCCCACCGCGCGTACGGCCGCGGGACGGCCGATGCGCTTCGCCAGCTCCGAGTAGGACACCGTCGCGCCGCAGGGAATGCCCCGCAGCGCCGCCCACACCTCGCGTTGGAAGGGCGTGCCTTCGGTGCGGACGGACAGGCCGTCGATGGCGTCGAGCCGCCCGGAGAAATACGTCCGCATCGTCTCCGTGAGTCCGCCCGGATTTCTCGCGGCGTCCAGCTCGAAGCCTCCGGCCCCGTAGTGCAGGCGCAGCAACTGCCGCATGCGGCCTTCGTGCTCCGTCCAGTCGACGGCGCGCAGGTGTCCGTCCCGGTCCGCGATGATGACCAGCTCGCCGATGGGGGTGTCCGTCTTGTCGATGAGGAAGCGGAGAGTCTCAGCCATGACGCACCTCTTGAAGTCGTGGAAGCAGGCCCGGGTCCGCGGCCCACAGGTGTTGCGCGGCATAGGCCCGCCAGGGCCTCCAGGGTTCCGCGCGTTGAAGCAGGTCCTCGGGTGTGGGACGCGCGCCCGCGTCTGTCGCCGCGCTCCGCAAGAGCGCCACGTCGCTGGCGGGGAACGCGTCCGTCTCGCGCAGCGCGCGCAGGGCGATGTACTGCGCGGTCCACTCGCCCACGCCTCGGATGGAGCGCAGCCGGGCGACGCCTTCCTCCACCGTGCCGAACGGCTGGAACAACAGCGGGTCCGCGAGCGCCGCTTCCGCCAGGGCCTTCAGCGACGCCTTGCGCGCGGAGGGCATTCCCAGCGCTCCCAGGTCCGTCGCCACGACGCGCTCCGGTGAAGGGAAGGCCCGCGACAGGCCCGGAGCAAGTCCGTCCACGGGGGCGTCAGCGCACAGTCCCACCAACTGGCCCGCGAGCCTGCGCGCGGCCACCACCGTCACCTGCTGGCCCAGAATCGCGCGGACCGCCAGCTCGAACCCGTCCCATGCGCCAGGGGCCCGCAGCCCGGGACGCAGCGCCACGAGGGGCGCCAGGAAGGGGTCCCTGGAGAGGTGCGCGCCAATCACCTCGATGTCCGCGCCCACGTCGAACACCCTGCGCACGCGCGCGACGATGGCGGGGAGCGACTGGACGCGCGGGAAGCGAATCCTCGCCACGAGGTTGTCCCTCGCGGGCTCGTGGGACACCTCCACCGTGCCCACCGCGCCGTCCTGGGACACCGTGCGCAGGTAGCGCGAGTCGGACACCTGCTCCACGCCCTGGATGGCTCGCGCGGACAGATAGGCGAGCATCGCCGCCCAGTCATACGGCGGCCGGTAGCGCAGCCGCAGCGTGACGCCCGCTTCCGCCGCCGCGCTGGAGGTCGTCTCCACCGCCTGCTTGCGGCGCAGGGCGCTGGGGGGCCGTTGGTAGAGGTCCTGGAACGTCTCGTTGAAGCGCCGGATGCTGCCGAAGCCCGCGGCGAGCGCGACCTCGGCCAGCGGCATCCGCGTCTCCTGGATGAGCTGCTTGGCGAAGAGCACGCGCCGCGTCTGCGCGACGGCCACCGGCGTGGCGCCCAGGTGTTGCTTGAAGAGACGGCGGAGCTGTCGTCCTCCCACGCCCAGCCGTTCCGCCAGCGCGTCCACGCCCGCTTCGCCTCCGTCCAGCGCGCCCTCCGCGATGAGGGCCAGCGCGCGCGACACGGTGTTGGAGGTGCCCCGCCAGGAGGCGAGGTCCGGGGCCGTCTCCGGCCGGCAGCGCAGACACGGCCGGAAGCCCTCTTCCTGGGACGCGGCGGCGGAGGCGAAGAAGCGGCAGTTCTCCCGCTTCGGAGTGCGCGCGGGGCAGATGGGCCGGCAGTAGATGCCGGTCGACGTCACCGCGACGAAGAGGCGGCCGTCGAAGCGGGCATCCCGCGTCTGGAGCACGCGGTAGCAGGCGTCGGAATCGAGCAGGTCCATGCCCAGACAGTGTCATCGGGGCGTCGTGCGCGCTCGCGGTTTTCGGACATCGATGGCACGCGCCCTCCAGACGCGAAAAGGGCCTCCCACCACCGGTGAGAGGCCCTCTTCAAGACGCGACTGCCTGGGGGCCGACTAGGCCGCCGTGCGGTGCAGGAAGTCGATGAGGTCGATCTTCGTGACGATGGCGATGACCTTCTCGCCCTCCTTCACGACGGCCACGTTGTCCTGCGCGAAGATTTCCCGCAGGCGGGCGATGCTCGTGTCCGGCGACAGCGCGCCCTGCAGCGGCGAGACGATGGCGTCGATGGTGTCGGCGAACTTCGCCTTCCCGGCGACCAGCGCGTTGAGCAGGTCGTACTCGTGCACCATGCCCACCGCGCGGCCGTCCTCGGACACCACGGGCATCTGGCTGATGCCGTGACCGCGCATCGTCTCCACGACCTGGTCCACCCGGTCGCCCTTGCGCGCCGTCTTCACGTCGCGCTGCTTGCTCCCGATGATGTCGCGCACGGTGCCGGTGCTCTTGTCCTCGGCGAAGCCGTTGTCGCGCATCCACTCATCGGAGTGGAACTTGCTGATGTAGCTGCTGCCGGAGTCGGGGAGCACGACGACAATCGTCTTGCCCTTGCCCACTTCCTTCGCCAGCTGCACGGCCACGTGCACGGCCGCGCCGGAGGAGCCACCCGCGAAGATGCCCTCCTCGCGCGCCAGCCGCCGCGCCGCCGCGAAGCACTGGCGGTCATCCACCTGGCGCACGTCGTCCACGACCTTGAAGTCCATGGCGCCGCACAGCATGTCCTCGCCGATACCTTCCACCTTGTAGACGTGCGGCTCGGTCAGCTTGCCCGTCTTGAAGTAGCCCTCGTAGACGGAGCCCTCGGGGTCCACGCCCACGTTCTTCAGGCCGGGGATCTTCTCCTTGAGGAACTTGCCCGCGCCGCTCATCGTCCCGCCGGTGCCCAGGCCCGAGATGAAGTAGTCCATCTTGCCGCCGGTCTGCTCGAAGATCTCCGGACCGGTGAGCTGGTAGTGCGCCTCGATGTTGTCGGGGTTGTGGTACTGGTTCAGCATGAACGCGCCCGGCGTCTCACGGTGCAGCCGCTTGGCCGTCTCGTAATAGCTGCGGGGGTCCTCGGCCGCGACGTTCGTCGGCGTCACCACCACCTGCGCGCCCAGCGCCTTCAGGCGGTTGATCTTCTCCAGCGACATCTTGTCCGGCATCGTGAAGATGCACTTGTAGCCCTTCACCGCGGCCGCCAGCGCCACGCCCATGCCGGTGTTGCCGGACGTGTTCTCCACGATGGTCCCGCCGGGCTTGAGCTTCCCCTCCCGCTCGGCCTTCTCGATGATGTACAGCGCCATGCGGTCCTTGATGGACGCGCCCGGGTTCATGAACTCGCACTTGACCAGAACAGTCGCATCGTTCGGTCCGACGAGCTTGTTGAGCTTGACCAGGGGCGTGTTGCCAATGGCGGAGAGAATGGTGTCGTGGATGTCCATCGGGGCTTCCAGAAAAAAGGGGGTTCGCGGCGCGTCTTATATGCCGCCGGAGGGGCCCGGTCGACAGCGGGAGTCCATCTCCCCGGTCGAGAAGTAACAGTGCCCCGTCCTGGGCACTTCCCCCGCACCCCTGGAGCAGCAGGACCCGGGGTGTCTCCTGGCGACCTGCCAGCAGGGACGGGCCTGCTTCGTCAGGGGGCGGCCGGGCGCGCGACGCGTCGCGACGGGAATTGGGGGCTCAAGGTTTCGCCGTCGCTTACGTGACAGCCCGAGGGGCCAGGGGGCAATCGCCGCGCCGGGCCTTTGACGCGGAAAGTCGCCCCTCCCATACTCGCAAGCCTCTTCTCCCAACCCCCTTGGAGAACCCCGTCGATATGGAACTCGAGGCCGCCCTGCGCGACCAGGTGGGACAGGCCACTGGCCGTCCCGTTCCCCATGCTCCCATCAAGAAGTTGAAGGGAGACGCGAGCAATCGCTCGTACTACCGCGTCGGCGCGCCCCCGGAGAGCTGGGTGGTGATGGTGATGCCGCTGGACGCGACGAAGAAGAGCGAGGAGGCCACCAAGGGTGAGCCTCCGAAGGAGCTGCCCTTCGTCAACGTGCACCGCTACCTGAACAAGCTCGGTGTGCGCGTGCCCGCCATCCTCCGCTACGACGAGCCGGCGGGGATGATGGTGATTGAAGACCTGAGCGACATCACCTTCGAGTCCGCGCTGGAAGGCGGCAAGCACAACGAGGCGCTCTACACGCGCGCGGTGGACCTGCTGGCGCGGCTGCGGGTGCAGGCGGAGAAGCACCAGGACCCGGACTGCCTGGCCTTCACGCGCTCGTTCGACGAGGACCTGTACGACTGGGAGCTGCACCACTTCCGCGAGTGGGGCCTGGAGGCGTGGAGCGGCAAGCTACCCACGGACGCCGAGCGCGCGCAGCTGGACGCGACGTTCCGGGACATCGCGAAGCAGCTGGCCGCCGCGCCCCGGGGCTTCACGCACCGCGACTACCAGAGCCGCAACATCATGGTGAAGGAGGGCGAGCTGGTGGTCATCGACTTCCAGGACGCGCTCCAGGGCCCCAGGCAGTACGACCTGGTGGCGCTCCTGCGCGACAGCTACGTGGAGCTGGACCGGGCCTTCGTGGACGCGATGCTGGACCGCTACATCGCCACGTTCCAGGAGGCGAGCGGCGAGCGCATCAACGCGGTGGAGTTCAAGGCGTTCTTCGACCTGCTCACCGTGCAGCGCAAGCTGAAGGACGCGGGCCGCTTCGAGTACATCAACCGCGTGAAGGGCAACCCAGGCTTCCTCGTCTCCATCCCCGCGTCGCTGCGCTACGTGCGCGAGGCGTTCCGTCAGCGGCCGGAGCTGCGAGGGCTGCAGGAGCTGGTGGCGAAGTACGTCCCGGAGCTGGCGGCCTGAGCCCATTGGCGGGGGAGGGGAGTCGACAATGAAGGCGATGGTGCTCTGCGCGGGTCTGGGAACCCGCCTGCGTCCGTTGACGGAGCGCTGGCCCAAGCCGGCGCTCCCGTTCCTGGGTCAGCCGCTCCTGCGCTACCACCTGGCGGTGCTGAAGGCCGCGGGTGTCACGGCGGTGGGCATCAACACCCACCACCTGCCGGATACGATGGAGGAGGTGGCTCGCGAGGAGTGCGCGCGCGCGAAGCTGGCGCTGCACGTGGTGCGCGAGCCCGTCATCCAGGGCACCGGCGGCGGCATCCGGGGCCTGCGCGACTTCCTCTCGGACGGAGACTTCATCGTCTACAACGGCGACATCCTCTACCCGGTGGACCTGCGGCCGGTGGTGGCCGTGCACCAGGCGTCCGGTGCGCTGGCGACGATGGTGTTGCTGCCCATGCCGGAGGGGGAGAAGTACGCGTCGGTGGAGTTGGATGCGTCCGGACGGGTGCGGCGCATCGCGGGACACGGGCCTGGAGGCGAGGGCCTGACGCCGTGGCACTTCACGGGCGTGCACGTCATGTCCCCGCGCGTCTTCGACTTCATGAGCGCGCAAGGACCCGAGGACATCAACCGCGAGGTCTACGCGCGCGCCATGTCCCAGGGACAGGTGGTGCGAGGCGTGCGCGTGGATGGCTACTGGTCCGATTTGGGCACGCCGTCGCGGTATCTGGCCACGGTGCGGGACGTGCTCGCCGGCCGCGTGCGGTTGGAGTGGCTGGGGGCGGACTCGCCGCTCGCTGGCACGGTGCGAGGGCCGGGGTCCTCGTGGGCGCATCCCGACGCGCACGTGAGTGGCGCGAAGGTGGAGGGCCCCGCGTACTTTGGCCGGGGCGTCACGGTGGCGGAGGGCGCCGTCGTCGGCGAGTCCGTGGCGCTGGGCGCCGGAGTGAAGGTGGACGCGGGGGCTCGCCTCCAGAACGCCGCCGTCTTCGAGCAGACCGTGATCGAGGCGGATGAGTCGCTCACGGAGCTGCTTGCGTGGCGGGAGCATCGGATTCCCGCGCCGCTTTCGGGGCGCTGACTCGCACGAGCCTCAAGGCCCTCGGATGAGCTGACCGCGTGCGCGGCCAGCGGGTGCCGTGCGCCGCCCGCTCGCGCGTGCCCTCGCCGCGAGCGTGTGGGGGCGGCCGCATGGTGATGCCTGTCGACTCCTGTCCGCGCGCGCACGAACCCTGCTCGGAAAGGGTCGGTTACCGCACGGCGTGCGAGCGAGCTCTGTCGTCCGCACGAAGGTCGCCGTTTCGGACAATGGGCCCTACCTTTCGCCACGGACAGCCTGCCTGCGCCGGGGGTTTCCGGCGGGGAACAAGGGGAGGTCTGGGGCATGAAGTGGCGAGGTTCTCTGG
>NZ_JABUMQ010000372.1:0-10012 GCF_013336645.1 Myxococcus sp. CA039A
CTCCGGGCCTTCCACCCCAGCCCGCGAGGATGTGCGCCTCAAACCCAGGACGCACCAGCACCACCGCCGTGGCGTCCAGGTGCGCCAGCGTCACCGAGGCCGTACCTCCACCAGCACGTCCCCAGTCATGCACCCCGGAGAGCGCCAGCGTGTAGCGCTGCCTCTGCTCAGGCTTGCCGAAGAGAAGGTGCTCCACGTCCAACTCGACTTCCGCCCCCATCAACCGCGCGCCCAGCAGGTCCGAAGCGAATGCCTCTGTGTAGACGGGCCCCAGCCGTCCTGTGAGGAAGCCTCCTGCTGGGTGGTAGTCGGGATTGGTGCGGTTGGAGTAGCGCCGGACCAGGTGCCCGGACAACAGGCTGTAGCTGTCGAGCTTGCCGAACCAGATGCCCAACGGCGCATTGTCCGAGCCCAGCTTGAGACTGCGCACCAGTTGCCCCCAGTCAGAGAGGGTGTCCCAATCCTCGCGCCGAACGACACCGCTCCCTTCGGGCCCCCATAGACGCAACCGCACCGGAGCCCCGAGGTTGACGCCAAACTCCGGGCCGCGCTCGAAGACGACGGTGGGCTCGACCTGCACGAAGCCTTCGTCAGTCCCGATTCCCGCGCGGGGCAGCAGAGCCCATGCAGACGCCTCGACTCGCAGCAGGGAGGCCCAGCGCGTGGAGGGGTCGACCTGAACGACGTCCGGCACCGAGGCGACTTCGGTCGTTACGCCCTCAGGGGGCAACGGCTGCACCGTCCCCTCGGGTGGGAGCAGGTTCACAGCCGCCTCTTCTTCGGGCGGCGGTGGGTCAACAATCTCCTCGGCCCACGACACTCCAGGCAGCACCAGCAGCAACGCGGCCAACCAGCTTCGCTTCCTGTGCATACACGTCCCCCATGCGCGCCCCGGAATGAGGCACGAAAGACACACGTCTCCCGGTCGGCGCAGCGACTTGCGTCGGGCCGGTGGTGAATCAGCAGTGGTGAGTGGAGATAGGTGCCGACGTCAGGCGGCCGGCGGCGCCTTCACAGCGCGACGAGCACCAGGACGGGGGTCCGTCGTCAGCTCGTCTTCGTTGCGCGCCTCGGGCTGCGTCTCGACGTGGTCAGGGTGAGCCCGCCAGTCGGCAGGGATGAAGCCGCCCTCGTCGTCGAGCAAGTTCAACTCCTCCATCGCATCGCCCGCGTCGGTGAGAGCTTGCTGGACTTCATTCACCGCATCGTCCGGGCCGTAGGGCCCCAGGTCATCCAGCCGAATGCGAAGCGCGCCCTCCAGGTCGGCCGCCGTCTCGAAGCGGTCCGAAGGCTTGCGGTGGAACAGCTTGCGGAGAATGGCGCGGAGAGGCTCAGGCACTCCCAGAACTGCGACATCCACATCAAGGGGGCGGTAAGCCATGGCCCAGCAAATCGCATCCTCCGCGACCGACGTCAGCCCCGCGTCCATGCTTCTGACGGTCGCCTTCAGTACGCGACGCCGCTCCTCCTCGGACATGCGCGCCTCCAGGTCCGACAGCTTCAAGTTGCCCGGGTCGTAGAGATGCCGGCCCGTGGCGAACTCCAGCATCGTCAGGCCCAGCGAGAACAGGTCAGCGCGCCTGTCCACCTCCTCCCCCAGCAACAGCTCCGGTGAGGAGTAGATGACGTCGCCTTTGGGACGAGGGAGTGACGTCGCCACTCGTCCGGCCAGCCGCGAGAAGGCGACCCCAAAGTCCGTCAGCTTCACACCGCCCTGAGGAGTGAGACGAATCCTCGTGGGGTTGACGTCACGGTTCACGATGCCCAGTGGGATTCCGGCATCGTCCGTGCGCTCATGCGCGTAGGCCAAAGCCGCCGCGACTTCTGCGAAGACGTGCAGGACGAAGGCTTCCGAGAAGTAGCGCCCCCGCGCCTGGGCAATGGCAAGCAGCGAATCCAGCGTGAAACCATCTACGCATTCACTGGCGACGCAAAGCGCCTGCTTCATCTCGAAGAGGCCATGGACGCGGGCGATGCTGGGGTGTTGGAGGAATCGCGCCAGCCTGACTTCCTCCTCCAGCCGAATGCGTGCGCGCTGGTGCTTCTCCGAGATGCCCTCTCCCTTGGGGAGCGCCACGTACTTCACCAAGACCTTTCCCTGGAGTCCCTCGGGCGTGCGTGGCCGTGCGTAGAGGATGCGCTCCCCGTTGCGGCCCTCCCCGAGAATCTGGAAGAGAAAGTACGTGGTATCCCCTTGAGAAAAGAGAACCACTCCCTCGGTAAGCCGAGGGTCGGAATCATCAGACATGAAGGGAGTCTCCTGTCAGCCCAGCGAATGACTTCGCGTGAAGGCAGACGGAAGGTACTCCCAGCCATCCCAAACGTGAACGACGCTATAGGTCGCCAATTGCGCGCGGCCCGCGCATTCCAAACCGCAAAGTCTCTTTACGTTTTGGGCGTTAAGGCCAGTCTTTTACGACAGATGCGGGGTAGCTCCGGGGGAACCGCACTGCTCCCGGCACGGATCCTTCAATGCCCTCCTCAGCCCCATTTTCCCCAATGGCGATGCAAACAGGGTATGTGCGCCCATTCGGGTACTGGGCCTCTGTGTAGCGGGCCAACAAAGCCCCTCCGCTCGTCCACAGCTGTCCACGAAGTACGGTTCCGGTTGGCAGTTCCGGAATACCGTTTCGGACGACCCCGCGAACTGGGCCATCCGCATAGAGACCTTCTCGACCGTTCGGCCCAGGCTGATTCATGTCGAGGGTCAATGTCACGGCATCGCCCTCCTGCAAGCGGAGCACCTCGAACATGGCCTCTCGCGCTTCACTCGGGCACTCGCTCGGGCCTGGACGTACCTGGGAGCTGCCAGGGCAGCCCATCTGCAAAGCAACGGCGGCAGTGGCAGCAGCGCACTTCTTGAGAAAATCTGCCCGGCCGCCACTGGATGCAGGGGCCTTCAAGGCCGGAGACTCGGACGTACTGGCGACGATAGGGGCACGCTTCACGGAGGGGCTTTCCTTCTGGACTGGGGCTTGAGGGGGCAAGGCTACCCCAGGGGATGATGCAACAGGCTTGGGAGATGCGACGCCGATCCCCAGAGGCATCCCGGCATCCTCCTGCGGGGCAACTACGAGCAAGGGGGCACCAGCATCGTCCTGCAAAGCGGGCTCGTCGGGGATCATCGTGCGCCTCTCCGGCTCTGCCTGCCTCGACGCGAAGAAGCCCGCCAGGACCACCACGGCGAGCGCGGTCCCCAGGGCGCTCAACACGACTCCACGTCGAGGGTGGGCCGGCTTGGCGGCATCTTCCGTTCCGGTCGCAGGGGTGAGTAGCGGCTTTGCAGTGAGGGTGTGAAGTGGAGTCACCCACTCGGGGCCCGTCTCTTTCCCGAGGGCCTCCAGCTCACGCCGCATCGCCTCAGCCGTGGGGGGCCGATTCTCAGGCTTTCGCGCGATGAAGCGCATCACCGCATCGCTCAGCGCGCCGGGAACCCGCTCGTTCAACCTCCGAGGGTGAGGCGGCATCATTCTACCCTCGACGGGTGTCTTCACGGAGTCGCTCGCGGGCTGGGGAGCGGTCAGCACATCGAAGAGGCACACGCCCAGGGCATAGACGTCGTCCGTGACTTTGAACTCGTAGCGCGCATCGCGGTCGTCGCCATTCTCCCGGAGGAAGCGGGCCGCCTCGGGGGAGCGGTAGCGGCGAGTGCCTGGAGGCAGTGGAGCGTCCGTCAGGTCTTCCGCGTGCGTATAGTCCCCTGCGCTGAAATCGATGATGAATGGCTCATTGTCCGAGGTACGCACCATGACGTTGTTCAGCTTCAAGTCACGGTGGAAGACGCCGCGCCCGTGCATGTAGTCCACGGCAGCCGACAGCTTCACAAAGAGGCGGGCGACTTCCTGCGCGGTGGGGTGAACCTTCTCCACCCACTCGGCCAACGTGTACCCATCCACAAAATCGAGGATGACGTATAGCCATCCACTCTCGAAGTCCGGCCAGCGTCCATGGGAGCGAGGGGCGATGATGTTGGGATGGCGAAGATGGACGAGACATCCCAACTCGCGTCTCAGTCGTGCATCAGCCTTTTCTTCATCTCCGCTCGTGGCACGGTGCATCGCGACCTTCATCGCGTAGTGCTTGCCGTTCATCTCTACTTTGTAGACGGCACCGTAGGCACCCGCGCCAACGAGCTTCACGATACGCCACCCGTGGACTGTATGGCCGGGCGGAAACTGCGCGGGGTGATGAATCACTGTCAGCATGGCGTATCCACTAGAGAGAAACCCCCGGAATACGGGCTCGAACAGTGCCGTCCTCGTCAAGTAACTCCAAGTGGAACACGTCCCCCACTGGCCAAGACGGCGTCTCCGTTTCTACAACCATTCGCCCCGACTCACCGGGTTCAAGCTGGGGAGGCTCCAAACGCATGCCGAGCACGCGCACGCCTACTCCATTCTTGGCATTGACGAATCGTGCTTTTGCTGGAGCCCAGGAATGTCTGCCCTCATTGCGGAGGCTCACGCTTACAACAGCCCAAGTTCTAGCGCGGAAGCTCAAACCGTCTTCAAAGAACAGCGTTGAGGCGCGATCTTCCTTCTTCCTGGTGAAAATAGATTTTGCGCGAACACCTCGGTCATCCAACAGGCGGGACATTGCCATACCCAAAGGGCCACTCGCCTCGTTGCGCAATCGCAGCGCTCTCATTTCTACGTCCTTAGCCGCAAGTTGCGAACGGACCTCGGCCAGCTCAGCTTGTAGAGCCTCAATGGAATCACGACGTCTGAAGACTTCCACCCGCGTGTCCACCTCGGACGCATGGGCGACAAGTGCGAAGACACCGCGTTCAGAAGAGGCACCAGTGGTAAACCGGACCCGAAGCCCGAGCCTCTCACCGGGCCCCAAGTCCACGGCAGGTTCCAAGGCCAGGATTCGCTCTCCCACGTCCACAAGGCGGAAGCGCTCACGCCCTTCCAGCTCCACCGAGCCACGGTCGAGGGGAGCGTCGAAGAGAAGCAGGGTGGTTATCCCCGCCGCGACGCGCAGCTCCGGCACGGGTTCGGCGGGGCTGCCTGATAGAGCCACGCGCCGCTCCTGGCGCTCGCGAGTAGGGGGAAGCGGCTGGGCCGAGGCGGCGACTCCCAGCAATACGGCAAGGATGGCAACGGGTCGAAGCAACGCGGATTCTCCGGCGCCGACCCTAGCAAACCCGGAAGACACCATCGCCTTGAAAGCCATCCGAGACAGTCAAGTCCCGGACGACCCAGGAGCTTCGCACCTCCCGCCCCTTCAGTGCGCCAGACGCGCCGCAGTGAAGCCGAGCCCCACGCCAAGGGCGAGCGCTACCAGCACCTTCACCAGCGGCACTTCCCCCGCGTGCTGGCGCAGCGCCTCGTTCTCGGCCTGGAGGCGCCGCACCTCCCGGGCCGTGTCGAGGCAACGCGGTGTGGACAACCAGCAGCCCTCGGAGACCGCCACCGTGCGCCCGTCATGAAGCGTCACGGTGGCGCGAGCCAGGTCCAGCACCTCGTCCTCGGCGCGTACCGGCCCCGCGAGCACCAGGGCCAGCACCAGGCCAAACCACCTCACGGCTTGCGGCCCTTGTGGAGCTGCTCCAGGACGGCCACCGCCGCCGCCTTGCCGGCAATCTCCCCGGCGGCCAGCTCTCCCGCCTCCTCGGCCTTGCGCACCACCTCGTCACCGAAAAGGAGCGCCTTCAGCACGGAGAAGCCACCCGCCGCCCCCAGGCCGATGCCCAGGGCCTTCAGCAGCAGCGCCCAGGTGAAGGACTCCCCCGCCACCAGTGCGTTGGCTACCGCACCCGCTACGGCCACCAGCAGCGCCAGCACCGCGCCAGCGCGCGAGGACGCGAGCCACGGGAAGAGCGTGCCACCGAAGCGGCGCAGCGCGTAGACGACGGCCACCACCGCGAGGGACGCGACGAGAGCCCAGTTGCGCGAAGTCACCGCGTCGAACACGAGGCGCGCGAACTCCTCGATGCGGCTCGGGTCCGGAACACCGGGCGACTCGGCGGCCAGGGCGGAAGAGGCGAGCAGGAGGGGCGCGGCCAGGAGCAAAGAGGGACGGGGCATGGTGAGCCTTTCGGGCGGAAGGCACGGCGCCATGCCGCGCGGCTCCCGCTCTCCCTCTCTTCAATGGGGACACTTTCCGGCCGTGGCCCGCGCCCACAGCCTCGTCATTTCAATCCAGCACCACGGCCAGCTTCCGCACCCGCCTTGATTTCTTCGGCTGACATCCTGCCATCACGAAGCCAGTGGCCGCCCCCTTGGGCTTCGCATTCGCGGGCGCAGAGCGCTTCCTTGTCCTCAAGAGGAAGACGCAACTCATCCTTGAACGTTCCATCACGACAGGCACACACCGAACCGATGTCGGCAAACCCAAGGTAGGACGCCACCCCCACGGAGAGGCCAACACCGAGGACGATGAACCAGAACTGCCGCCGTCCTGTACGGGCGACTGGGTACGTGGACATCTCGCGAGTCTACACGTGGGGGCTAAGACTCGGCGCGGAAGCGCACCCCGTCGAGGCTCACCCAGACAGCCCCAGCGGGGACGCTGAACACCTGCAACGTCCCATCCGGGTTGAGCTGTCCAAGGCCCAGGCCGTGGCTCGTCGGCAAGGCGAGAACGCGCGGACTGCTGGGACGGTAGCCCACCGGCAGTCGGTAGACGGTGACGTAGCCCACCGTCCCCGGGCGCACGGCGCCGCGCATGGACACCTCGTTGTCGCTGTTCTTGTAGTAGCCCAACGGCCACGCGCTGGTGTCCCAAGCCGTCCACCCGTTCTCCAAGTCGTTCAGTTGGTCCGTGCGAATGCCAGCCCACGGCTCCACGAGGCCGCCCACGCGCTCCAGCCTCACGGAGTCGACGTAAACCCAAGGCTCTCCGGTGGTGAGCGGCACGAAGAGGCGCACCTGCACATAGCGTGTCCCTGTCGGCGCGGCATGGAAGCCGGTGAGGCGCTGCCACCCGCCGGCAGGCAACGCGCGGCTGGTGCTCGACGTGGACAGCGCGGTGAAGGCGCCGTCGTACCAGACGAGTTGGACGGCCAGCACGGTGCCGAGCTGCGTTGTCTTCGCCAGGGCGTCCACGCCATACCTGTCCCCAGGGCGGGCAATCATCGCCTGGGAGTCGAGGCGCGTCCCGCTCGCCAGCAGCCGCACCGCGCGCTGGCCGGTGAAGGCGTCCTGCGTCACCTGGGCATGTCCGGCCCACAGGCCCGCGCCCATGGCCCATGCGTCCGGTGGTGAGGACTCCACGCTCCATGCCTCGAAGTCCGGGTTGGGTGGCGACTCACCGAAGGCCACGCCGGGCATCAACGTGGCGGGCGTCACGTAGGCCGTGGTGACAGGCACCGCCTCCGAAGGCGCGCCGACGTTGCCCTTCATGTCCCGACCCACCACCCGGCAGAAGTAAGTCACGCCGGGCTTCAAGTTGGACAACTGGAAGGACGTCGCCCGCGCGCGCTCCTGGAAGGTGTCCGTAGAAGGGACGAAGTCCGGTTCCCGCGAGACGTGCAGTTCGTACTCATCCCACTTCGGGCCGGAAGGCGCGGGCGTCCACGCCACGGTGAAGCCGTTGACGATGGGCGTTGTCTTCAACTGCTGGGGCGCCGCCGGGCCGGTGAACGGCGCGCTCGGAGCGATGCCGGGCCGCGCGTCGCGCTCCAGCCATTCACGCACCGACGTCGAGGGCTGCCCGCGCAGCACCAGCTTCATGCGGGCAGTGCCATCCGTCGCGCATTCGTGCTCAAGCTCCTGGACGGCGAGCCGCTGCGCCGTGTCCAGGCGGACGCCATCCGGCTCCACGCGCACCAGGTCCCCCAGCTCCATGCCCGGGTGAGGGTCCACCGTCAGGCTCACCGTGAGAGGAGAGACGGAGAGGTCAGCCACCGCCGCATCCGCGAGACGCTGCGCCTCGGCCTCGGTGTTGATGTTGCTGGAGTCGCCCTCGGCCAGCTGCATCCACCGCCGCCCCACCTGGGCGCGCGCCGTGGGGTTGCTAGCCGTCACCTTCTTTCGCTTCGGCACACCCGAGGCATCGAGGTCTGCCCTGTCGCTGTAAACCACCTCCACGTCCGTGCGCATGTCCACGAGCTGGCGCGTCACCGAGGTGAGGTCCGCATACTCGTCCGGGCCATAGGCCCACTCCTCGGCCGTCTGGAGTCGGTCCGGCGCGTAGAGCGTCAGCGCGTAGGCCCCGGTGGCTGCCCGCCACTTCATGCGGCAGTCCCAGCCGATTCGCTGCGCGAGGGTGCGCACCGCTTCGAGGACAGGCTCCACCTTCTGCGCGTACTTCCCGCGTTGGGAGAGCGGGTCCACCGGCACATGGAGGCCGAAGCTGGCCATGCCGTTGTCGTTGCAGATGGCCTGGATGATTGTCTGCACAGGGACGCCCGCGGAATCGTCGCCGTATGCGCGCTCAACCTCGATGAAGGTGTCCTGGAGCAGTCCGCCCAAGTCGCGACCCACCACCTTCAACTCCTCGGGTCCCGTGTCCACCTCGTCAATGCGGCCCCGGAAGACCTCGAAGTAGTCCTCCTCCCTCGGCACGCCTCCCGGCGCCGCCAGTCCCAGCTCGATCCGGAAGTAGGCCGCCTCCGCGAGCAACGGGACGAAGCTGCCTCGGGTGGTGTTGGCGAGGGACTGCACCACCAGGGGCGACAGAGACATGCGCCCCCCACCTGCCCCATTGCGCGCAAGGGCCACCTCGGCCTCGGCAACAGGCGCGTCCAGCTTCTCGTTGATGCGCACGCCCAGCACCCAGTCAGCACCAAAGAGGGTTTGCAAGTTGAGCCAGACGCCTTGCCCGTCACGCACCCAGACGCGCGGATGCGTCGAGTAGCCCGTGGGGCTGGTGAGGAGAGCGGCCTGGAAGGAAGACAGAGGACGCATGCGTCAGCGCTCCTGCAACTCGAAGTCGAACTCCTGCCCCAGCACGCGCGCGCCGTTCTGCCACCACTCCACGGCGCGCCCCTGGCCCACCTTGCCCAGCACCACGCGCGGCTCATACAGCGCGGGGCCCGAGGCCACGTGGTACGGGTACGGCGCGCCGAAGGGCTGGCCAGTGGCGTACCAGGGTGTCACCCACGAAGAGGGCGCCACCCATGGAAGGATGACGAGGTCATCCACCAGCAGCGCCGCATTGGTGGGGTTGCCGATGCCGCCGCCAAACCCTCCGAGGATTCGCAGCGTCACGTCCCCCGCTGGAAGCGCTCCCACTCCATTGACGACGAGCGCGCCGCTATTGGGCGTGACGTTGTCGGTGTTCCCACCACTGGAGATGAAGTGTCCCGCGCGGTGGATGAAGTGCGTCCAGCTGGCTTGTCCTTCCAGCTTCCACCAGTAGGCCACCGTCCACTTCGCGCCCAAGCCCGTCAGGAACGTGACGCTGGAGTCGGCGGCCATGCGCAGGCACGCACCATAGCGCCCACCCGCGACACCCGCCGTCACCGTGCCCGTGGTGGCGCTCGGCAGGAGGAAGGCGTTGCTGCGCATGCCCGCCTCGAAGCTCCACACATGGCCCTCGCCCTTGAGGAGCCCCCGGTATGCGCGGGCGTCCTCCTGGGAGAGCGGCCCCGTGTTCCCCGCGTACGAGAGTACTTCCCGTCTCTCGCTGGTGCGCAACCACCCGGAGAAGGCGCGGCGGTGTTCCCCCAGCAACGTGGGTGTGTACGTGAGGCCCCGTTCGGTGAGCACCGGCAAGGGGATTCCAGAGAGGGCGAGCGCGGCCATGGTGGGAGACCTCAGACAGGAGAGAAGCGGGACGTCAGACGGATGCGGCTGCCGCTGGTGCGCACGCCGGCGCGCTGCTGGCGCAACGTCTCGTCGCGGCGCGTCTCTTCCATGGCGGCGTCAATGTCGTAGCCGACGATGTTGTACGTAACGGGCGCGGACTGGGACGTCGCGCTCACGCCGAAGCCGAACAGGCGCCGCATCCGCTCGTAGTGCTCCAGCACTGCCGGTGGGATTTGCGGCACGGCGCCCCCTTGAATGGGCGTCGCCGCGTGCTCGTCGTCCCCGGGTTCCTCGGGCGGGGGAGACGTGGGCGA
>NZ_JABUMQ010000373.1:0-10001 GCF_013336645.1 Myxococcus sp. CA039A
ATTGGGGGACGGGCACGAAGCAGCACCTCGCGCTCGAGCTCCGTCCGAAAAGCAGTGAGCCGCTCTCGGGCGGTGAAGGGGCCGCTGCCAGCGATAGCGCCGAAGAAGCGCTTGCGCACGCCCTTGCGCGTCGCGCACAACACTTCCGTCACGCAGAGGGCCACACCGCCCCCCACGGCGGGCAGCGGCCGCATGGTGTTGAAGTAGATGGGGAGGTGCCGCTCCAGGGCGGCCTCGTCCTCCACCTCGATGGTGATTTTCGACAAGAGGGCGTTGCCACACAGCGCGGTGGCCACCTGTCGCAGTCCCGGCGTGAAGGCGAAGCCATGCGTGGTCAGCGACGGCATCCACCAGGGCAGCGCCGGCGAATACAAGGTGGAGAAGATATCCTCCAACACCCCGCCCTCCCCGCGCGTGCGCTCCAGCAGCAAGGACACCTGCTCGGGCGTCACCGGCCCCTGGCTCGTCCTGGTGGGAATCACCGCGATGCGGATGCGCCGCCAGGGCCGCGCCACGGACGACGGCGCATCCGGCAACACCGGCACCAGCATGGTGGGGTTGTCGGAGCGCAGCAGTCCCCCGCTGGAGCGCCCCAGCGCCACCAGCGAGGCACAGGCGAGGTTGCGGAAGTCCAGCCGCTCCGGGAGCTCCACGCGCAAGAGCGGCGAGGGGTCCTCGGCCCCCGTGAGCCATTCATCAGCGGCCGCGCGTCCCTTCCGGGGCAGCGCCGAGGCGATGGCCCGCGACACCTCCATCATCGCGCTGCCATCCATCACCAGATGATCGAACGCCAGCTCCAGCGAGCCGGTTCCAGGCTCCACCCGGGCGCCCATCCAGGTGCTCGTCGTCAGCAGATGCGAGGTCCACGCGCTGCGCCCCCGGCCCGCGACGTCCACCACCACCTGGGGATGCCACCCGGCCCGACGCGCCTCGGCGAGCGTACACGGCGCGCAGTCCGCAAGCCGCCCGGCCACCGCCTCCGGAGTCAGCTGCGCGTCATCCAACGGCAGCCGGGCCATCCGAAAGCCTCCGCCCTCGCTGGTGACGGCCACCGTGAGCACGCTGTCGTCGGAGACACGCTGCCGGGCGTCCAGCCCCTCACGCCCCAGCCCCGCGAGCCACACATCCGTGGGCTGGTTGTAGCGGCGCCCTCGCGTGTCCCGATGCCAGCGCGCCACCTGGGCGAGCAGCACCGGGGCCCAGGTGCCCGTCGAGGTGTCCACCCCCAGGGGCTGCACCGTCAACATGATGCGCCGCGTGCGAGGCTCCGTGGAGAGGAAGCGCTCCCAGCTCGTCAGCTCCGGCACCACGCCCGAGGCCTGGCGCGCCGGAAACGTCCGCTGCCAGCCATCACAGAAGCCCACCAGCGCGGACAGCGACCGACGCGCCACGGGAAGGAAGTGGGGAAACTTGTGCGCCATCGAGTCCCGCACGCGAGACAGCGCGTCCTCGCCACGGCGCACGGCGAAGGAAGGGATGGAACCAGAGCCGTCCATGGCACGTGTCCCGCGCAAGCCCACCGGTGAGGTGACCCACAACATTGGCCGTGCAGTGTAGCGGACACTTCCTCCGCGCGGTGACGATGTCGTGCCCCTTCATCATCCATGTCTCACGCACTCGTACGGGTGGTGAACGACTCACGCGCTCACTCACACCCACCTTCCTCACGCGAGTCGCGGCATGACGCACGCGGAGCGAGTGTCACCCGCGCACTCCAGCTCGGCGCGAGCAGCGGGACAGAAGACTTCCGCTCCCAGCGGCCCTACCCGGTGCGACGCGCTCGCCTGGCCGGCGACAAGGCACGGTGCACCACCGGGACACCTCGGGCCGCCGTTGGCGCACAGGCACCGTGCCCTCACGGTTCCGATCTCCGCGCCCGGCCCCCACCGGCCTTGGCCTCACGTGCTCAAGCCACGACGCGGGCGGACGTGCGGTTTTCACGCAGATCGCCTCCCAGTGAAGCCACACACCCTTTCGTGCTCCTGCCGTGAGGCCCCGTCATTGACACGCATCCGCCATGGAAGGGGCGGTGAATCCGTCGGACCCCTCGGGAAACCACAAACAAAAGCAAACCAGATTTCACCGACAAAATAACCTTTCAAGACAAAGTCGATTTAGCCTAACCCGCACTGGCAGTCTGGCCCGCAATCGGTAGGATGCCACCGTCCAAGTCCAATCATCGCCCTTGGACAAATGGGGGGGAGTCCAAACACAGCACTCGGAACGGCCTCGGTACCCACGCTCGCATGGCGGGGAACCGAAGACGCCAACACGCGGTTTGCGAGCCCTCGGCTCGCAGGCACGGGAAGGGTGCGCCCTCCAGTCCTCACGCCACACAAAGGAATGTCTCTCATGAAGAAGTTCCTCTCCGCTACCGCCGTAGCCGCGCTGTCGCTTTCTGCGACGCAAGCCCTCGCCGCGCCGATGTCCCCCGCCGCCAGGCCCATGTCGCAGCACTTCTCTCCGATTGTGCAGGACGCGTTCACGCTCCTGGGCGACACGGACAACCTCAACCTCGTCTATTACGTCCCGCGCCGCGGCGGCATCGCCGTCCAGTCGCCCACGACGACCAACCCCGTCCCCCGCTTCCAGATCACCTCCTTCATCCCCGTGTTCGGCTTCTTCGCGGGCATGGAGCTGGCGAACCTGGGCGGCTCGTTCTCGACCACCAGCGACCTGGGCGCACTCAACCGCCTGTCGACGGAGGCCGCGGCGAAGGGCTTCCAGATCGCCCCGGCTCCGGCCAACCGCTCCACCACCCAGTTCGTCCTCTCCGGGTACGCGCCGGTCAACGGCCGCGTGGAGATCGACTGCGAGATGGAGATCATCGTCGTCAACGGCCGCGACGTCCCGGTGCCCAACTGCTTCACCCACCTGGACCCGACCCAGCCGTACGACATCAACACCAACGTGATGTACAAGTTCAACACCCTGCCCGCGCTCGGCGGCAGCGTCGTCGCGCAGGACATCTCCTTCCAGGCCACCACCCTGCCGGGTTGGACCAACCAGCTGCGCGCCCTGATGGCCACGGGCGCCCAGTGGGACAACATCATGACGGCCCAGATTGACTGGGACATCAAGACCCACAACGTGACCCGTCAGGCGCGCTTCACGGTGAACTGGCGCTCGCTGTTCGAGCAGGCCAGCGCCTTCGCGGCGTTCCACCTGAGCTCCTGCGTGGACATCGAAGTTCGCGCCTTCTTCGAGCGCCTGGTCACGTGTTCGTCCGAGAACGCGTGCGGCATCCGCATCGAGTACCTCAACAACGGCGTCTGGGGCCCCACCGCGCCCAATGACTCCAACTTCATCAACGTCGTGAACGCCGTCCAGGCCCGCCTCCAGGACGAGCTGTTCAACGAGGTCCGCCGCTACACGACGCCGGTCAACGGCCAGGTCTCCAACCAGACCAACTCCATCTTCACCATGCGCGCCAACTACGAGAAGCTCATCCTGGAGCGCAACGAGGTCACCTACATCCAGTACAACCCGGGTCCCACGGACTTCACCGTCAAGACCAACATGAACGTCACCTGCCTCCTGGACGGCTTCGAGCTGGGCCGCGTCCGCTGGAACATGGAAGACGCGGGCTGCAGGGCGCTGATCGGTCAGTAATTCCGCACCGCCATGACTTCGGGGCGGAGGCCATCTTCGGGGTGGCTTCCGCCCCTCCTTTCCTTCCTTCAACCAGGCCCTTTCTCCATGCGCTTGCTTCAGCTTTCTCTCGCAGCCGTGTTGTGTCTTTCCGTCACGTCCGCCCAGGCCCAGACAGACACGCCGCCACTCGACTATGCGCGCACCATCCGCGAGTCTGAGATGGTATTCGTTCCCTACATGGGGATGGATCGCGGCCCTGTCTTCTATACACAGTACGTGCAGATTCCGACCGACTCCGTCGCCACCGTGGCTGGCATGAGGCGGCTCTTCGTCAACCTCCACCCCACCGCCCACACGCAGGACCTGTACAACGGCTTCATCACCCGCCATGGCATCACCGACGCGCGGCTGCTCCCGCTGCCCTCGGCCGGCTCGTGCCAGCCCTCGGCGGGAATCGCGGACCTGCTCAAGGGCATGCCGACCAACTACCGGCCGGCGGTGGTCGGCGGCAACTATCCGCTCGTCTGCGGACTCAGCGTCCACTTCTTCCCCGCCGACGAGGCGATGGTGCGCGCCCATATCGCCGCCAACCCGGTCATCACCCTGCGCGCCTCGGTGCCGCTGTGCGCGACGAACAGCCCCCTGCTGAACGTCCCCGCCATCAACCAGCGCCTGGTGACGGACGGCGTGCTCCAGACGACGCCCAACCTGGGCGTGGGCGGCAATAGCTGGAACGTGCTCTTCGAGTCCGCCAAGCTCGCCCAGCTCAGCCCCTCCCTGTTCGTCACGTCCGACCCGCAGGTCGGCTGGGAGACGTACATCAAGTCCTTCACGCTCAACCTGACGGCGCAGACCGCGACGATGTCCCCGGCCGCGGCGAGCAACTCCGCCGCCATCTGCACGCCCACGCCGCTGGTCATCAACTTCGGCTAGTCGGCAAGGCGCCCCGCGCGAAGACAAACCCTCACATCAGCAGCCGGGGGCGGCCATGGCGACGGCCATGACGCTCCCGGCTCGGGAGCTTTCGAGATGACACGATGGGTCTGGGTCCTGGCGGGACTCATGGGATGGACGGCGTGCGCGTGCTCGGGAGATGACCCCGACGAGCCCGGCCAGACGCCGGAGCAGCGCAGGCAGCAGGTCCAGCAGTGCATCGTCACCCGGGTGCCCCCGCCCGCCGGCTCCACCGAAGCGCGGTGGTCGGTGTCCGGGTATGCCCTGGTGAGCGCCTACCGGAGCTGTCAGGCGAAACCAGGGGACGCGACGTCCGAGGACTTCCGCGACGTGCTTCGAGGCCTCGCCGAGCCAGAGGAGGACCCCTCGCGCGTGAAGCTCACCCAGCCCACCGGGAGCGCGCCGTGAGACGGCTCGCCCTCCTCGTCCTCGTGCTGGGAAGCCTGGCCTCCGCCAAGGGCGTCGTGGCCCAGGAGTGCACCGGCTGCCACACGTCCAAGCGCACCGAGCCCCAGACGCGCTTCGCCAACGGCCTGGGCCGGTGGACGGACAGCCAGTGCTTTGGCTGCCACGCCGAAATCAACGACGTCGCCGTGAAGCGCCAGAAGCGCGAGCCGGACCCGCGCTACTTCGCCATCCCCGTGCGCGAGGACAAGCTGGCGCACCTGGCCAAGACGCCGCTGGCCTACATGAATGCCCCGGAGCTCCTCGAGCATCCGGGACAGAAGGTGCCCCGCATCTCCTCGCGAGGGCTCGCCGCCTTCCTCAAGCGCCCCAGCACCCTCTCCCAGAAGGAGGGCAGCCGCGCGCCCCGGATGATGGCCTACCCCACCCTCCAGTCGGGTGACGTGAAGGACGTCGCCGCGCTCCTGTCGGTGCGGCTGCCGGCGAGGGAGCCTCCCGCCGCGAAGCTGACGGCCTCCGAGCGCAAGGACGCGGACACCCTCTGGAAGGCGCGCTGCGCCAGCTGTCACGCCGGAGACAAGCCCCTCTCAGGACGGGACGGGGTGTCGCTGGGGCTCTACACGCCCGAGTGGACCTATGAGTACTGCCGCGAGCAGCCGCCCTACGCGCGCGCGGACCGACAGATGCCGGAGGTGCCGCTCTCGCTGGACGAGGCCCGGCTCCTGAACCGCCTGTTCGACGAGATGCGGGTGGAGAAGGAGCGCGAGCTGGACGCGCGCGTGACGCGGCTGGCGATGAAGGACGCCGCCATGCCCGGGGCGGTGCCTCCCACGATGCTCGCCTATCTCTGGGGCCCCTTCTTCCGGGACGCCACCTGCGTGCATTGCCACGCGACGAGCCCTCGCGCGGCCAGCGCCTTCACGGCGGACGCGGAGGGCCTGAAGACGTACCTCAAGAAGAAGTCGGGCGAGGAGTACTGGCGCAGGCTGGAGACGCGCGCGCTGGAGGCCGAGCACGGCCTGGTCGCCGCGAAGCCCGGCATGCCCATGGCCGGCATGGAGCTGCCCGTGGAGCTGCGACGGCTCATCGCCCGGTGGGTGGTGGACGGCTGCAAGGATACCGAAGGCAAGACCTGGTGCCGTCGCTGACGGCGCACACCGAAGGGATGGCCATGAGCCTGAACGAGTCGCACCTGTCGTCGAGGATTGGCTGGACGTGGGCGCTCTTCGTCGGCCTCTGGCTTTGGACGGGCTGCGGCGGCGAGGACCCCTCCACCCACGAGCAGGCCCTGCGACAGGCGCTCGCGGGCCGCGCCTCCGCCACCCGGCTGTCGCTGGGCCAGTACCACTCGGTGGGCGTCCACTCGGACGGCTCGGTGTGGGCCTGGGGCTACAACCGGCAGGGGCAGCTGGGCAATGGCCTGTTCACCGACAGCCCCACGCCGGTGAAGGTGAAGAACCTGGAGGACGCGGTGGCGGTGGCCTCGGGGGACTACCACTCGGCGGCGCTGCGCTCGGATGGCACCGTGTGGTCCTGGGGTGACAACTATTCGGGGCAGCTGGGCAACGGCACCGTCCTCGCCAGCAACGAGCCCGTGCGCGCCCAGGGCCTGTTCGGCGTGCTCTCGGTGGGCTCGGGCTTCTCGCACTCGGTGGCGCTGCGCTCGGACGGCACCGTGTGGGCCTGGGGCGACAACCGCTACAAGCAGCTCGGCGCGCTCGCGGCGACCAGCAGCACGCTGCCCGTGCAGGTGGCGGGCCTGAGCGGCGTCATCGCGGTGGCGGCCGGTGGCAACACGTCGCTGGCGCTGCGCTCGGACGGCACCGTGTGGGCATGGGGCGACAACCGCAGTGGCCAGTTGGGCGATGGCACGGTGACGACGCGGGGCACGCCCGCGCAGGTGCAGTCGCTCGCCGGCGTGGTGACCATCTCCGCGGGAGCGTCCCACTGCGTGGCGCTGCGTTCGAATGGCACGGCGTGGACGTGGGGACTCAACTCGACGGGCCAGCTCGGCGACGGGACGAAAATCAACCGCCCCTACCCCGTGCAGGTGGTGCTGACGGACGTGCTGGCGGCGGTCGCCGGCAACTACCACTCGCTGGCGGTCCGCGTGGACGGCGCGGTGTGGGCCTGGGGTGACAACCGCTATCGCCAGTTGGGCAACGGCACGCTGACGAGCAGCACGCTGCCGATTCAAGCGGGCCTCAGTGGCGGCGTCACGCTGGTGGCGGGCTTCAAGCACTCGCTGACGCTGCGCGCGGATGGCACCGTGTGGTCCTGGGGTGACAACGCCTTCGGCCAGCTGGGTGACGGCACCTTCCTGCCCCGCATGTCTCCGGTGCGCGTGGGCAACACCACGCTGGGCAACCCCGGGGTGACGTCGGGACAGTTGCACTCCGTCTACCTGGACGCGGCGGGCAACCTCTGGAGCTGGGGCGACAACGAGGAGGGCCAGTTGGGCAACGGCCTGGGCGCGGACCGGCTGTTGCCCGCGCGCATGGGGCTGACGGCCAGCGTGGCCGTGGCCGCCGGACACCGCCACACCGTGGTCCTCAAGGGCGACACCACCGTGTGGTCCTGGGGCGTCAACACGCGGGGCGAGGTGGGCGATGGCTCCAACACCAACCGCTCCCAGCCCGTGCCGGTGTCGGGCCTGTCTGGCATCTCCGCCATCTCCGCGGGGGCGTACCACTCGCTCGCGCTGCACCACGACGGCACGGTGTGGGGATGGGGCTTCAACCGCTACGGACAATTGGGAGACGGGACGACGGTGGACCGCAACCACCCCGTGCAGGTGACGGGCCTTGCGGGCGTGACGGCCATCGCGGCCGGCCACAGCCACTCGCTGGCGCTGCGCTCCGACGGCACGGTGTGGGCGTGGGGCTACAACTTCGATGGCCAGATTGGCAGCGGGAACAACGCCTGGCACATCGTGCCGGTGCAGGTGGTGGGGCTGTCGGCGATGACGGCCATCACCGCCGGGGGCTACCACTCCATGGCGCTGCGCTCGGACGGCTCGGTGTGGTCCTGGGGCTACAACGGCTCGGGACAGCTGGGCAACAACTCCACGCTGAGCCAGAACGCGCCGGTGTCCGTGGCGAACCTGAGCGGCATCGTCTCCATCACCGCGGGGGACTATCACTCGCTGGCGCTGCGCTCGGACGGCACGGTGCGCGCGTGGGGCTTCAACTTCGACGGCCAGATTGGGGACGGCTTCCTGGAGAACCGCCATGTCCCGGTGATGGTGGCGGGGATGACGGGCGTCGTGGCCGTCATCGCCGGAGACCACCACTCCATGGCCTTGCGCTCGGACGGCACGACGTGGGCCTGGGGGGCCAACGCGGAAGGCCAGCTCGGTGATGGCACGCGCAACGACAGCATCATCCCCGTGAAGGTGGAGCTGTTCTGATGCAACTCGACAAGGAGACACCCATGTTCGCCCGTATCCTGAATCGGTGGGCCCCGCGTGCACTCGCGGGCGCGGCACTCTCACTCGCCTTGCTGTCCGGCACCGCGGCGCACGCCTTCACCGAGGAGCACGTCATCATCTTGATTGATCGCAGCGGCACCATGAGGACGACGCGGGCCTCGGGACAGACGCGCTTCGCGGATGCGCTCGTGCGCGGGCGCGACTTCGTCCAGACGCCCAACGCCCTGCCGCGCCTGTTCGCCATCTGGACGTTCGAGGGCGGCGGCTACCGCCGGGAGCAGGGCTTCGAGGACGGCCCGACGACGGTGGCGAGCCTGAGCCGGCTGAGCGTGGGCGCGGGCGCGACGCCCCTGGCGCTCGCTGTCTGCGACGCCGCCGACGAACTGCTCCAGTTCGGCCCCGGCATCGACGCCCGCAAGGTCGTCCGCCTCATCTCCGACGGCGAGGAGAACAGCACGCCGGAGGCCACGCTCTGCTACGGCCCTCCGAGCGCCACGCGCTATCCCGACCTGGAGGAAGGCTCGTGGGAGTGGAAGGTCCGCAACATGCTCAAGACGGGCGACCCGCTGCGCGACAGCCCCAATCCCTTCCAGCTCGTTTTCGACGCGGATGTCTTCTTCAACCACATCACGCTGGCGCCCGAGCCCTTCTTCCTCACCTTCGTCCAGGAGGTCGCCAAGGCGTCGGGAGGCCGCTACACGCCTATCGACGACGTGCGCCCGCTCCCCATCCCCGGCGACACGGATGGGAACGGCTGCGTCGACTCCGTGGACTACCGCTTCATGCTCGCCAACTACGGGCTGAGGGTTCCCCCGGCCAGCCCGGCGGCGGACTTCAACGGGGACCGCGTCGTCGACTTCACGGACTACTCCATCGTCCTCGGCAACCTGGGCCGCGGCTGCAACAGCGTGCTACCGCCCGTGCTGCCCGTGCACGAGGTCCGCGAGTAGTCGTCGACAGGACTGGCCTCCGGAGGTCACCTCCGGGGAGAATGCGCGTCCGCCGGCCCGGGTAGGCCGGCGACACTCGGGGGCACGAGCGCATGAGCCAGGAGCGCGTCATCTTCGGCAACACGGTGGACAGCCTCTACCTGAAGACGCTCGACAAGGATTTGTCCTACGAGCTGCGCACCCAGCTGCGCGAGCTGGGCATGGACCTGGACGCCCCCCTCCAGGCCGCCTATCCCCACTCCGTGTGGGTGAGGTGCCTGGACGAGGTCGGCCGCTCCCTCTATCCGGAGAAACCCCTGGAAGAGGCCCGGCGGCGGCTCGCCCGGCGGATGATTGAAGGCTATGCGCAGACGGTCATGGGCTCGGCGGTGCTCACGCTGGCGCGCGTGCTGGGTCCCATGCGCTCGCTGGGCCGCATGACGCACAACTTCCGCAGCGGCAACAACTTCACGCAGACGCGCGTCAACGTGGTGAACCCCACCACCGCGGAGCTGTGGTTCAACGAGCCGGACGTCACCGAGGGCTTCGTCGAGGGCGTCCTGGAAGAAGGGCTGCATCGCATCGGTGTGCGGGGCCTCACCATTTCCCGCACCCGTCACGACGCGGAGTCCTGTACCTATCGCATCGAGTGGTACGACCCCTCCGCGCGCTGACCCACCTCCGAGAGC
>NZ_JABUMQ010000374.1:0-9957 GCF_013336645.1 Myxococcus sp. CA039A
CTTCCCGCCCCCCCGTACCATGACACGCACGCGGCCGTCGGCTCCGGCGCTCGCGCCCGGGCGAAAACCGGTGACTCGGACACGGACGGCGCTTCCCCGGCTCAGCCGCTGTCCCTCCAGCTCCGGATAGAGCCAGGTGACTTCCGGGCGCCCCACGTCCAGCGACGACGCCGCGCGAGTCAGGTCCCCCACGTGGTCCAGGCCCGGACCGCCCGCCGCCACCAGCCGCGAGGGCCCCAGGGTGTCACGAGCATCACGCCCGGTGACCTGGAGCACCTCCACTCGCAGGAGCGCCCGCGAGCCCAGGTGGTCGCCGAAGTAGGTCCGGTCCTCGAGCCCCGCGGGAGGTCGAGGGACACGGATGCCTTCCTCCAGCTCGTCGGGTGAGGCCAGGACCGTCCAACGTCGCCCGAGGCGGTCCGTGAAGACGACGCGGACCAGGGTGGCGGGCTCGTCGACGTCGGCGCGCAGCTCTCGTCCCTGGAGTCCGTGGGCTTCGGCGCCGTCGAAGTTGTAGCGAGCGTCCTCGGGAATCGGGAGGAAGTCGGCGGTGGGCTCGACGGGGTGCTCGCCCAGGGGGTCGAAGGTCAATCCCGGCAGATCCGCCACCACGAAGCCGGTCGCCGTGCCCGCGGAGGCATCGTCGAGGGCCGCTCGGGAGGTCGCTCCCACCAGGAGTCGGTAGGGCTGCCCCTCCAGGCCATGGTGCGCGGGGGCCATGCGCAGGGCCACCACGCCGGACCGGCCCACCCGCACATCCGCGTCCGTGTTCGGATCCGCGGGCGCGACGTTGGCCGCGGCTCCAAGCCCCAGGGGCACCAGCCCTCGTCCCGGCGCCACCACGGTGCTCACCACATAGGCCCGGTCCAGATAGGTCCCCCGGTAGCGAGGAAGCTCCGGGACGCGCACGGCGAAGGGAAACGCCAGGCGCACGCCCTCGAAGTCCAGGGACACGCTCTCGGAATACGCCACGGTGTCTGGCCTTGGTTCTCCCGTGGAGAGGCCCGGCGTGGGAACCAGGCGGAAGGCGGCATCGCGCGCCACGGACGAATAGAAGCGCGGAGACAGCGGGAGCAGGCGCCCCAGCATCAGCAGCGGGTCGGCTCCGGGTTCCAACGCATTGAGCGGCAGCTCCGCCACCGGCACGCTCCCCGTCAGCCCCCAGGCCGCGCGGGTGCCACAGGTACCGGACAGGATGGCCTCCTCGGGATTCAACACCCCGGCAAGCGCGCCATCGCAGATACCCGCCACCCCGGGCGCGGAGGCCGGAGGCGGCGTGCCCCCTTCCAACCAGAGCGCCGTGCCCGACGGCAGGGGCAGTCGCCGCGTGCCGCCCGCGCTCACTTCCACCTCGCGCTCGAAGCCCAGCAACGTCCCCGACGCCAGTTCGGAGAAGAGCCCCGGCACCGACAGGCCCGTCATTCCCAACCGCAGCATGGGAGCCGGGACGCCGGCAGCACGCGGCTCGACGAAGTCGACCCGCACGCCTCCGGAGAAATCCTGCGGGTTGCGCCGCAGCGCCATCCGGACATCGCGGTGGTCGTCCACGTCATGGCGGGCCAGCGTGAGGTAGCCGAAGTCCGGGTGGAAGGCGGACAGGCCCACGGTGCCCGAGGCGGGCACCCACGCGACGCCATCGAGCCCCGTCAGCGCCACCGACAACATCTTCCCGCCCACCTCCGACACGGCGACGGAGGCCAGCGGCAACGGGCGTCCCGTCAGCTCGTCAAACACGAGCACGCGCACCCCTCCGTCCGGCACGTCGGGGCTGAGCACCATGACGCGGGCGCGGCAGACGGCCGAGCCGACGCGCGCCTCCACCACGTCCTGCTCCGCGCCGGGCACCCGCAGCGTGAAAGCAGCCCGGACGCCCGTGCCCCCGCCTGTCGCCATCGGAGAGAGGGACGACCACGTCGCGCCATCACGCGGCACCACGGGCCGCCCCGACGCATCCTTCACCCACACCCCGAAGACGACGGACAACTCGGGGCTGCCCACGACGACCTCTGGCGTCACCTGGCACGAGGCCGCGAGCGCCGGGGCCGGAGGCGCCCCGCAGGCCCCGTCCCGGCAGACCTCGTCCACGCCGCAATCCGCGTCCGCGGCGCACAGGCCCACCACGCACCGGTTCATGTCGCACTGACAGCCCAGCGGGTTGTCACACATGGGCAGCGCATATTGCTGGCGCTTGCCCTCCTCACAGTCCTCGCGGGTCCGACAGGCGGGCTCACAGCGGGACAGCGCCGTGTTGCAGATGAAGAGGGACGGGTTCGGGCAGTCCTGGTCCACCGCGCAGGGACCCGGCAGCGGCTTGTTGTCGCCGGGGATGCCGGGGATTTCGTCGGCGTTCATCCCACAGCCGGCCAGCGTCCCCAGGGCGCACACGAGGGCTGTCAGCAGCAGGGGACGAGGCGAGGGACTCATACAGTGCGGCTCCCGGGGGGCGGAACGCCCAAGACCATACAGGCACGACGCCCATCGCGCGACGGCGCGGAGGGCCCTGAAGCCCCCTCGCTGGACACCGTCGGACCCGGCCGCCCGCTCTTCGCCCACGTCACGCAACAGGTGGTTGGCTTTCAGGTTCTCACGAATCATCATCGTGCGCGATGGCCCGTGGCGAGCCCAAGTCCCTGGAAAGTCTCCTACCCCGTGTCCTGGCGCGCCTCGCGGGTGAGTCAGGCCGGGGCCATGCCCTCGCGCCCGTGTGGGGCGCGGTGGTGGGAGCACACATTGCCCGCCATAGCTCCCCCCGTGCGCTGGAGGGCGGCACCCTCGTCGTCATCGTCACGAGCGCCGAGTGGGCCCGCACCCTGGAGGCCGAGGCGCCCTCGCTGTGCGCGCAGCTCAATGAACGACTGGGCCCCGGCACGGTGAAGGCGCTCACCTTCCGGTGGGACACCCGATGATCGCCGTGCTCGCGCTGACGGCGCTCCTGGCCGCCGCGCCCAGGCCCACGACGGGAGCAACGAGGCCCGCCACGCCTTCCAGGGCCACGACGCCGCCGTCAGCGCCCCTGGCGCCGCGCGCCCCACCGCCCGAGCGCAAGGCCCCGCTGACGCCGGCGGAGTCGATGGAGCGGCAGGCCGCCCAGCATGTGGTGCGGGAGTTCGAGCGCGTGGGACGTCGCGCGCCCACGGAGGACAGCGCGCTGAGCGTGGCCGCGAGGCGACTGGCCCACGATGCCCTCAGCGGCGTCTTCACGGGCGCACCCGACCTCTTCACCCTCACGGAGGCCGTCAGCGACGCGGGCGCGGCGGATCCGGCGCCCCGGGCGCTCGTCATCCGCGCGTGGGCCCATGCGCATGCGCTCGAGTCGCTGCGCGCCCGGACCGACCTCAACTCGGATCGGGCCACCCACTTCGGCGTGGGCGTGGCCCTGGTGGACAAGCGCGCCGCCCTGGTGACGTTGGTGTCGGACCGCAAGGCGGAGCTGAAGCCGTTCCCCCGCGTCATGCCCGGCGAGCGCGCGGTGCAGACGCTCTGCGGAAGGCTCAATCCGCCGCTCCATGCGCCGGAGATCTACGTCACGCGACCCGACGGTGAAGTGGTCATCGTCCCCCTCACGCGGCGAGGAACGGAGGGCTCCGATTTCTGCACGCGCCTGGACTTCCTCAGGCCCGGTACCTACACGGTGGAGGTGGTCGCGCAGGGCGACGCGGGGCCGGAAGTCACGTCCCTGTTCCTCACGCAGATTGGGGAAGTCCGTCTGCGCGGCGAGCGCGAGAACAACGTGGAGCCCACCACGGAGGAAGGCGCGCGGAGCGCCCTGCACGAGCGCATCAACGCCCTGCGCCGGGCCCATGGGCTGGTGGAGCTGATGCCGGACCCGGTGCTGGAGCGCGTGGCCCAGGGGTACAGCACTCGCATGACGACAGAGGGCTTCTTCGCGCACATCGCGCCGGATGGGAGCACCCTCACCCGTCGACTTCCCCCGGGCTCGCGCTACGGACGGGCCGGAGAGAACCTGGGGCAGGCCGCCGGGCCGCTCGCGGCGCACTTCGGCATCGAACACAGCCCGGGTCACCGCCGGAACCTGTTGGATCCCGGGTTCCGCTTCATGGGGGTGGGCGTCGTCCTGCGAACAGTGGCAGGCGGTCGCAGCGAGGCCACCGTCACGGAGGTCTTCACCGCCGCGTCGCCCGCCTCGGCGGACCCGCAGAATCCCCAGCAGGACGCGTATGACGCCCTGGCGCGGTGGCGCGCCGCGAAGAAGCTGCCGCCCCTGGCCCGGAGTCAGGCGCTGGAGTCCCTGGCGCTGGCACATGCCCGACATGCGCTGGAGTTGGACCAGCCCGCGGCCCAGCCTGGCGAGGCGCCCTTGCACGAACGGGTGTTCCGGGTGCTCCCCGACGCGGGGACCGCATCGGTGGACTTCTTCGTGGTCTCGGACCCGGCCGCGCTCCCCGAGTCCCGCAGCGTCACCGAAGCCACCAACAACCGGGTGGGCGTGGGCGTGGTGCGGGGCGATTCGAAGCGCTTTGGGGCGAAGCAATACTGGGTCGCCGTCATCTACGCCGCGGTCCAGTGAGGCGCGGCGGGCGCGGCCCGTGTGGGGCGCCCCTCTCCATAACGGGGCCTCCCCTCACACGGTGAAGCGACTCCGAATCAGACGGGACGGCGCTGGGTGGCGTAAGCCTCGAGGCCCATCTGCGGCGGCGCGGCGTGCTGATACATCGGGCACTTCATGCATGTGAAGGACTGCCACCCTCGCCGGACCGCTTCGTCCAGGCAGTTGTCATACTGGTGGCAATTCAGGTTGCGATGCGTCTCGACACCGGCACGCTTCGGCCCGGCCTCGGGATTGATGGTTTGCGGCAGATCGGCTGGACACGGCTTCATGGAGCCCTCCCTCTGTGCTGTTTCCCCCCCGAGCGCTGTGAACGAGCAGTGTTACCGGACGACAGGTCCCGCCTGGACAACGACGGACCGGGGTAGCGTGCAACGGCCGCGCAAAGTAGTGATGCACCCCGGGTGACGCAACGGGCCGACTTCAATGACCCAAGAGCACGTAATCGCCTGAACGCTTTCAGCGAATGACGACGGGTTGAGGACATTTCGAACCGGCCCGATGGCGCGCGGATTTAGGACTTGTCGGGCCGGCTGTCAAACCACCCCCCTCGTGTGAGAGGGGGAATGATTGAGGGACGCGTCTCGTTGGCAGGCCGCAAAGCCGCGTGCTGAAAGGGAGAACACATGAGCTGGATGGGGACGGTCGCGGGGTGGGCACTGGGGGTTTCCCTGGGACAATCCCCGACAACCCTGGAGGCCGTGCGGCTTCATCAGACCGACGCGACCTCTAGGGCCCAGAGCGAGTGGGCTGCCTGCGTGGCGAAGCAGTGTCCAGACGCGGGGCGGCTCGCCTTGCTGGCGGGCACACTGGCCCTGTCCGACGGGCGAGCGGCCGAGGCGCGCGACATGCTGGCGGCCGGCCCCGCCCCTGCCCTGCTGGAGCCCTACCGGGCCTTCTACCTGGGCCAGGCGCGCTTCTACGCGGGGGATGCCGCGGGGGCCGCGCTGGACTTCGCGCGGGTGCTGGAGGCCCCGGGAGCGCCCCTGGACCTGGTGACGCGGGCCCGGTCACGGCTGGGCGAATCGCTCCTGAAGGCGGGCAAGGCGAAGCAGGCGGTGGGCGTGCTGGAGGCGGCGGTGAAGGCGACGCCGTCCCCGGAGCTGCTCTTCCAGCGGGCCCAGGCGCGAGGCGCGTCGGGCAATCGCGCGGGGCAGCAGGCGGATTTGATGATGGTGGCGCTGCGCTTTCCCACGCACCCGTACGCCGATGACGCGGTGAAGTGGCTCACCGAGGTCCGCCGTCCCGGGGTGCGCCTGGGCTTCGCGGAGCGCGCGCAGCGCACCGAGGGCTTCCTCAGCGGTGGCGCGTCCCAGCGCGCGCTGGAGGAGCTGGAGGCGCTGAAGGGCGACAAGCTCTCGAAGGAGCAGACGGCGAAGGTGTCGCTGCTGCGGGCCAGGGCCCTGTTCGCGCTGGGCCGCGACGAGGACGCGCGGCAGGCGCTCGCCGTCGCGGAGAAGGGGCCCGCGAGTGTAGCGGCCGACGCGGAGCTGCTCATGGCGCGGCGGGCCCTGCGCGCGGACGACAACGAGAAGGCCCGGGCGCTGATGGCGGCGTTGGACCAGAAGTACGCCTCGCAGTCGGCGGGCGAGGAAGGCGCCTTCTTCGCGGGCTGGCTCGACCTGCAGGCGGGGCGCTTCGCCGAGGCCGCGAAGTCATTCACCGCGCATGGGGAGCGCTACGCGCGCTCGCGGCGTCGGGACGAGGGCCTGTGGTTCCGTTCTCTCGCGTACCTGCGGCTGGCGGACTACGCGAAGGCGCGCGCGTCGCTGGAGTCGCTGGTGGCGACCTTCCCGAGGAGCAGCCTGGCCCCGCAGGCGCGCTACTGGATGGCTCGCAGCCGCGAGTTGGGCGGCGGGGCCGCCGCGGAGGTCGGCCCGGAGTACGAGCGTCTCATCACCGTGGCGCCCGCGTCGTTCTACGCGCTGCTGGCCTCGGAGCGGCTCAAGGAGCTGGGACGGGTGGCACCGGCGAGCTTCCCGCGCCCTCCCCTGTCGCTGGAGCTGCCGCGTCCTCCCGAGCTGGGGCTGGCGGTGGAGTTGACGCGCGCGGGCCTGTTCCGGGACGCGGCCGAAGAGGTGGAGTCGCATGTGGCGCGCCTGCGCTCCGCGGACCAGGCCCTGCCCTTCGCGCACGCGTTGATCGGCCTGGGTGAGTTCGGCCATGCGCACACGGTGGCGGCGCGACACCTGTGGGGCCGGGCCTTCGGCTCTCGCGAGCCGGATGCGCTCGCGGCCTTCTACCCTCGCGCCTTCTCGAACGCGGTGGAGCAGGCGGCGACGGCGCACAAGGTGGACCCGTTCCTGGTGTGGGCCATCATGCGGCGGGAGAGCGCCTTCAAGCCGGAGGTCATGAGCGCGGCGGACGCGCGCGGGCTGATGCAGATCATCCCCAAGACGGCGACGGAGATTGCCCGGAAGCTCGCGGAGCCAGACCCGGCGCCCGCGGACCTCTTCTCGCCCGAGCGCAACATCCGCTACGGGGCCTGGTACCTGTCACGGTTGATGGAGCGCTTCTCACATCCGGTGCTCGCCGCCGCCGCATACAACGCGGGACCGAGCGCCGCGGCGAAGTGGGCCCAGGAGCGCGGCGACCTGCCGCTGGACCTCTTCGTGGAGTCCATCCCCTTCCGGGAGACGCGCGGCTACGTCAAGCAGGTGGTGGCGGACCTGTTCCTCTACCACGCCTTCTACGACGCCCAGGGCGTGCAGCCCCGGCTGTCGCTGGTGGTGCCGGCGCCCTCCAAGGAGGGCGTCACCTTCTGAGCCGGCCCGGACGGGTGGAGCGCAGGTGCGCCCTACCCGCGTGCCGCCATGCGGCGGAGGATCTCCGCCTCCATGGAGTGCACCACCTCCGACAGCGGCAGGCTGCTGGAGTCCACGCGGATGGCGTCCTCCGCGGCCTTCAGCGGAGCCACCGCGCGCGCGGAGTCATCCTTGTCGCGCTTCGTCTGGTCCGCGAGCACGTCGTCGAGGCTGCTCTCCACGCCCTTCTGGAACAGCTCCTCGAAGCGGCGGCGGGCGCGCACCTCGGGGTTGGCCTCCAGGAAGAACTTCGCGTCCGCGTCCGGGAACACCACCGTGCCGATGTCGCGGCCTTCCAGGATGGAGCCCTTGCTCGACTCCAGGGCCAGGCGACGCTGGAGCTGGAGCAGCCCAGCGCGGACGACAGGGCGCCCGGACACCTGCGACGCGGCCATGGAGATTTCGGGCGAGCGGATGTCGCCCGACACGTCCTTGCCGCCGAGGAAGACGCGGTTCTCCTCGCCCACCACCTGGAAGTGGATGTGCACGCGGCCCAGCAGCTCCCCCAGGCGCGCGTCGTCGTCGTAGGGGATGCGCTCGTCCGTCGCCATCAGCGCCACGCAGCGGTAGATGGCGCCCGTGTCGACGAGGGAGAAGCCGAGCCGGCGCGCCAGCAGCTTGGACACCGTGGACTTGCCAGCACCGGCCGGCCCGTCGATGGCGACAATGAAGCAGCGTGGGCTCACGAGAGCACCTCTTTCAGTGCGCGCACGCACCGCTCGTTCTCCGAGGCCGTCCCCACGGAGATGCGAAGACAGGTGGGAAAACCCCCGCCCGCGAAGGGCCGGACGATGACGCCCTTGCGCAGGAGCAGCTCGTACAGCTCGGTGGAGGAGCGGCGGAAGTCCGCGAACACGAAGTTCGCGTGGCTCTTCGTGAGGGTGATTCCCAGTTGGGGCAGCTCCGCCTCGAAGTAGCGCAGGCCCGCGCGGTTGTTCTCCCGCGTGCGCCGCACATGCTCGGTGTCTTCCAGCGCCGCGAGGCCCGCCGCCTGCGCCACCACCGTCAGGTTGAAGGGCATGCGCGTGCGCTGCAGATACATGGCGAGCTTCGCGTCCATGACGCCGTAGCCCAGGCGGATGCCCGCCAGCCCGTGAATCTTGCTGAAGGTGCGCAGCGCCACGACGTTCGGGTGACGCCGGAACAACTCCACGCCGCTGACGTAGTCGGGCCAGTCGACGAACTCGAAGTAGGCCTCGTCGTAGGCAATCAGCACCTCGGGCGGGACGGCCGCGAGGAAGGTCTCCAGCTCCTTCCGGCCGAACGCGGTGCCCGTGGGGTTGTCCGGATTGGCCAGGAAGATGAGCCGCGTGCGCGGCGTCACCGCGCGCGCCATGGCCTCCAAGTCGTACTGGTAGCCCTCGCGCATGGGCACCTCCACGAAGGGCCGCCCGTGGGCCTGCGCGGAGATGCGGTACGCGGAGAAGGAGTTCCTGCACAGGAGGATTTCGTCCTCCGGCGTGGTGAAGGTGCGGATGAGCAGCTCGATGAGCTCGTTGGAGCCGCTGCCCAGCACCACTTCCTGCGGCTGCACGCCCAGGGACGCGGCCAGCCGGCGCACCAGGTGGAACGACGTGGCATCCGGATACAGATGCACCTGGGTTGACGCCAGCCGCATGGCCTCGAGCGCGCGCGGGGAGGGCCCCAGCGGGTTCTCGTTGGAGGCGAGCTTGATGACACCGGTCAGGCCGAACTCGCGCTCGGTCTCCTCGATGGGCTTGCCCGGCACGTACGGCTTGAGCGTTTCGACATGGGGAGGAACGAGAGGTCGCATGGAGGTAGAGGCCCTGGAGATGTGCCTCAGCGACCGGTGAACACGCCGAGCGCGCGGAACTTCGCGTAGCGGTCCTTGACCAGACCGTCGGGTGACAGCTCGGCGAGCTGGCCCAGGTGCTTGCGCAGCACCTTGCCGAGCGCCTCGGCCGCCTTCGCGGGGTCTCGATGCGCGCCACCGGCGGGCTCGGGCACCACCTCGTCGATGATCTTCATCTGGAGCAGGTCGCCCGCGGTGAGCTTCATCGCATCCGCCGCCTTGTCCGCCTTGCTGGCGTCGCGGAAGAGGATGGAGGCGCAGCCCTCCGGCGAGATGACGGAATAGACGCTGTTCTGGAACATCAGCACGCGGTTGCCCACGCCAATGGCGAGCGCGCCACCCGAGCCGCCCTCACCCACCACCGTGGAGATGATGGGCACGCGCAGTCCGCTCATCACCTCCAGGTTGACGGCGATGGCCTCCGCCTGGCCGCGCTCCTCCGCGCCGATGCCCGGGTAGGCGCCCGGCGTGTCCACGAAGGTGAGGATGGGCTTCTCGAAGCGCTCCGCCAGCTCCATCAGCCGGCGGGCCTTGCGGTAGCCCTCCGGGCGCGGCATGCCGAAGTTGCGCGCCATGTTCTCCTTGGTGTTGCGGCCCTTCTGGTGCCCCATCACCATCACCGGCTTGCCGTCGAAACGGGCGAAGCCTCCGACAATCGACGGGTCCTCGCCGAAGTGCCGGTCTCCGCACAGCTCCACGAAGTCGGTGAACAGCAGGCGGATGTAGTCCAGGAAGTAGGGGCGCGCGGGGTGGCAGGTGGTGCAGATGTCCCG
>NZ_JABUMQ010000375.1:0-9942 GCF_013336645.1 Myxococcus sp. CA039A
CCCCTGGACGGCCCCCCCACCGCCCGCGCCTGACTCAGAGCGAGTCGAGGAAGGCCACGAGCGCGTCGCGCTCCCCCTTCGACAGCGCGCGCACGGCCTCGCGCGCGGACGCGGCCTCGCCGCCGTGCCAGAGGATGGCCTCCAGGGGCGTGCGCGCGCGTCCGTCATGCAGCAGCCGCGAGTGTCCGCTCACCTCCCGCGCGCGGCCCAGGCCCCACAGGGGCGCGGTGCGCCACTCGCGGCCCGAGGCGAGGAAGTCCTCGCGCCCGTCGGCCAGCGCGTCCCCCAGGTCATGCAGCAGCAGGTCCGAGTAGGGCCAGATGAGCTGGCCGGACAGCTCCGGGTAGCCCGCGAGCGTGCCGGTGGTGACGGACGGCCGGTGGCACTTCGCGCAGCCCACGCGGTGGAAGACGGCCTTGCCGCGCAGCACGTCGGCTAAGTCCACGCCCGTGCGCGTCGGCACCGCCACGGTGTGCGAATAGAAGTCGAGCGCTTCCAACTGCCGCTCGCTCACCTCGGGCACGCCGCCATGGGGCGCCGCCCGACACACGGCCTGCGCCGCCGTGCAGCTCTCCTCGGTGAAGAGGGTGGTGGTGAGGCCCAGGTCGCCCAGCAGCGCCGCCGCGTTCTGGTGCTCGATGTCCGGCTGGTTCGCCTTCCATCCGAAGCGGCCCACCACCTCGCGGCCCTGGCGCTCGCTCCACACGCGGTTGGGCCGCCCGGAGATGCCGTCGCCATTCGCGTCGTCCGGGTCCGCCCACGCAAGCAGCGTCTCGTCGCTCACCGCCGCGAGCAGGCCCAGGCCCACCATGGGCTGCGCCACCCGCGCGGACGTGCGCGTGTCGGGCGCCAGCGGCCCGTACGCCAGCTCCGTCAGCTCCAGCTCCGGTGCCTGGAGCGTGTAGGGCTCCGCGTCCGCGAAGGTGCCGGGGACGTCCGTCCACTTCACGCGCACCTGCCCCTCGGCGGGCACCGCGCCGACGCTCCGGGGTTGGAGCTGGTCGCCATAGGTGGGCTCGGGCAGCGGGCCTCCGTGCGCGCCGACGCCGGGCACCGACAGGCGCACCAGCAGCGTGTCGGCGACTTCGTTCCCCTCGGGAGGACGGCCGCGCCCGTTGCCCAGGTGGCAGGCGATGCAGGAGACGGAGTGGAAGAGCGGGCCCAGGCCGTCGCGCTCGGGCTGCGAGCCGGGCGCGCCCACCCAGTTCGCCTCGAAGACGGACTCGCCCACGAAGAACTCGGAGCGGCGCGCCAGCACCAGGTTCGCCGCGGGCTTCGTGAAGGCGGCGGCGCCCGCCACCGCCACGCTCGTCTCGCCGCCGGGCCGGTCCTCGCCCACCTCCACCACGTCGAAGCGCGGAAGGGGCTCCTCGGGATTCGGTTCCCCGGGATTCGGCTCCTCGGGATTCGGCTCCTCGGGAGTCGGAGTGACGGGGCGCGCCTCCCCGGACCCGTCGCAGGCGACGAGGCCGAGGAGCGTCAACAGGAGGACCAGGCCCGCGGCGTGTTTCACGGCAGCGTCACCGGAACGGGGTCGGTGTAGGACCAGCGGTCGATGACGGCGTCGGGGCCGAGCGAGCCGTTGAAGTTCCAGCCCCACGCGTAGACGGAGCCGTCGCCGCGCACGGCGATGACGTGGGTGGCGCCCATGCCCATGGCGGACAGGGGCTTCACCTCGGGAGACGACTCGGTGGGCACGGCGCGGTCCTCATCGTCGCCCACCCCGAGCTGGCCGTTGCCATTCTGGCCCCACGCGAGCAGCGAGCCGTCCGCGCGCCGCGCGAAGCTGTAGTTGCCGTTGGCGAAGACGGCACTCACGTCCGTCGCGCCCGGCACCTTGCCCGGCGTGGCGCTCTGCGTGTTCGCTCCGGACGTCCCGTTGCCCAGCTGCCCGCTGACGCCCAGGCCCCACGAGGACACGGTGCCATCCGCGTGCACCGCGAGGATGTGGTCGCGCCCGTTGGCCAGGTCCACCACGTCCGCCAGGCCCGGCACGACTTCCGCCGTGGGACGGCCCTGCGTGCCGGCCGTGCCCGTGCCCAGGTTGCCGTAGGTGTTGCGACCCCAGGTCCACACGGTGCCGTCGCGCTTGAGCGCCACCGAGTGCATGGAGCCGGCCACCAGCTTCACCACGTCCGTCAGGCCCAGCACCGTCACCGGGTAGTCCCGCGCCGTCGTCGTGCCGTCGCCCAACTGGCCGTCCGCGTTGTTGCCGAAGGCGCGCACCGTGCCGTCCTCCATCAGCACCAGCGCGTGACGGAAGCCAGGGGCCACCGCCACCGCGCCCGTCAGGCCGGGCACCTTCGTCGCCGTGTAGCGAGGCGCGACGTCGGGCGTGCCCGGCTGGCCCAGGCCCAGCTGGCCGTCCGCGTTCTCACCCCAGGTCCACACCGCGCCGGCCGAGTCGAGCGCCATGGAGAAGTTCTGGTTGAAGGCCACGGAGGCCGCGTTCTCGATGCCCGGCACCGCCTGGGGCTGCGTCTGGTTCGCCGTCACGTCCACGCCCAGGCCCAGCTGGCCGCGGTTGTTGCGGCCCCAGACGTAGACGCGCCCGTTGCGCAGCGTGCCGCTGTGCAGGCCGCCCGCGGTGGACAACCCGCCGAAGCGGAAGGTCACCGTCTTCTCACCCGTGTTGCCCTTCGCGTCGCGCGCGCGCACCACCACCTGGTTGGCACCCGGGCGGGGCGTCACCTCGAAGGAGACCGCGCCCTCGGCCGTGGTGGGCAGCGCCAGCGTCTGCTCCTCGCCGTCGTTGAGCGTGTACGAGAGCGCCGTCACGGCCACGTTGTCCGTGGCGACCGCGTCCACGCGCACGCGGCGCACGGTGATGGCCAGCCCCTCCTCGGGGGACAACACCTGCACCTGGGGCGCCTGGGCGTAGCGCAGGCTCAGCACCCGCGCGCTGGTGCCGCCGCTCTGGTCCACCGCCTCCAGCCGCACCTCGTTGTCGCCCTCGGGCAGCGTGAGCTCCACCGCGAAGACGCCCGCCGTGGACGTCTTCTCCGTGTATTCCACGGCGCGTGCCTCGCCGTCGTTCACCCGAGCCGTCAGGCCGGCCAGCTTGCCCGGCACATTCACCGTGCCGGTCAGCCGCACCACGGGCTCACTCAGGGTGTCGCCCGACGCGTGAGACATCACCTGCATGAACGGAGAGACGGGGACGCCGGGCGTGGACTCCACGTCGGACCCGCACGCGGCGAGCCAGAGGGTCACGAGCGCCAGGACACAGGCACGGGACTTCATGGGGACTCCTGAGTTGTTGAGATTGATTTGCAGAGTCAGAAAAGTGCCCGGCCTCATATCGCTCGCGGCTCAAGGCGCGCAAGCGACAGAGGGCTCAATTTGGCGGTTGCCGCCCGGGATTCCCCGAGGGAGAAGCGTGCGCGGGAAAGCCAGGGAAGCGCTTCAGGGAGCCTGGCGGACACGGTTGGCGGGATGACCGGGCCTTGGGATTCGGAGGCCGGGCGGGCGAGCAGGTGTGGGACACTCGCACGGTCAGCACGGGGGAGCGTCCGGGCCCTCCCACTGCTGGTCCCTGTCCCAACGTACGATTGTCCTCCAGTGGAAGGTGGCGGGGAGGGGGGCTCGACGTTCTCTTCGCAGGCCGGGGAATCGCTCTAGGTTCGGCGCTCGTCGCCAGGGGAATTCATGTCAGAGGTGCTCGTCGTCGATGACAGCAAGGTGATGCGGGACATGGTGGTGGCCTGTCTCAGGCCCTACCCGGGCCTGAACTTCACCCACGCGTCCAGCGGGCTGGAGGCCATCGAGCGCCTGTCGCTGAGCCCGTATGACCTGCTGGTGTTGGATTTGAACATGCCGGATATCGGCGGCATCGAGGTGGTGGAGTTCGTGCGGGGGCAGGATCGGCTGCGCACGCTGCCCATCATCATCGTGACGACGCGTGGGGACGAGGCGTCGCGCGCCCGGGCCCTGTCCGCGGGCGCCAACCGCTTCATGACCAAGCCCTTCACTCCCGATGCCATCCTCGCGGAGGCGCGGGGGCTGTTGGAAGAGAAGCCGGCTTGACGGCCTCCGTGGACCTCGCGGACTTCCTGCCGGCCTATCTGGCGGAGGTGGAGGAGCTGCTCGACTCGGCCCACCGTCAGTTGATGGCGGTGGAGGCCAGTGCGCGGCGTGGCGCCGCCCATCCGAAGTCCGTGCGGGAGCTGTTCCGCGCGTTGCACACCATCAAGGGCCTGTCCGCCATGGTGGACGTGGAGCCCATCGTCTCCATCTCCCACTGGATGGAGACGTCCCTGCGTCAGGCGGACCAGGCGGGCGGGCGGCTTCCCGAGTCCAGCGTGGAGCCCCTCATGGAGGGCCTGCGCGCGGTGGAGCAGCGCATGCGCCAGCTCGCCGCGGGCAAGGACGCCTCGCCCGTTCCTCCGGGACTGCTGGAGCGACTGGAGGCGCTGGGGGTCTCCTCCCCCGTGGTGGCCAGTACCGCCCGGCCCTCGGCGTTGCTGCTCGATGAGACCCTGGCGCTCGCTCCCCGGCTGACGCCCACCGAGCGCGAGCAGCTCACCTCGGGCGCGGGCCATCGCCGCCCGGTCCGCGTGGACTTCATCCCCGGTGCCGAGCGCGCCGCGCGGGGCATCACCATCAACAGCGTGCGCGAGCGACTGGCGGCGCTGGGGGAACTCGTCAAGGTCGTCCCCGTGGCGGGGCCGGCGCCGGGCGGCGGCTCGCTCACGTTCGTGTTGCTGCTCAGCACCGATGCCTCGGACGCCGTGCTGAAGGAGGCGGCGGGAGGAGAGCCCGCCCAGGTGCGCGCGCTGTCCACCGCGCCCGCGCCCTCGGCCGTGGACGGGCCGTCCGTGCCGGAGCGGGAGCCGGAGCTGGAGGAGGAGCCCGAGGAGGGGCGCCGGTCCAGCGGTACCTTGAGGGTGGAGGTGTCGCGGCTGGACGAGGCGCTGGAGCGACTGGCGGCGCTCGTCGTCAACCGCTCGCGGCTGCAGCGCGCGGTGGTGGACCTGACGGCCGTCGGGGCTCCGACGCGGGAGCTGCGCGCCATCCTCCAGGAGAACGGACGGCAGCTGCGAGACATGCGCGCGGCCATCCTCCGCCTGCGCATGGTGCGCGTGGGGGACGTGCTGGAGCGGCTGCCGCTCCTGGTGCGCGGCCTGCGTCGCACCACGGGCAAGGCGGTGCGGCTGGAGCTGGAGGTGGGCGACGCGGAGCTGGACAAGGCGGTGGCGGACCGCATGTTGCCCGCGCTCGTGCACCTGGTGCGCAACGCGGTGGACCACGCGCTGGAGTCTCCCGAGGAGCGCCGCGCCGCGGGCAAGCCCCCGGAGGGCCGCGTGCGCCTGGGCTGCCATGCGAACTCCAGCGGCTGGGTGGACATCACCGTGGCCGATGACGGGCGGGGCGTGGATGCGGGGGCGGTGGCCCGGCGCGCGGGCGTGCCGGTTCCCCGCGGCCCGGATGACCTGCTGGAGCTTCTGTGCCGGCCCGGCTTCTCCACCCGCGAGGAGGTCACCTCCACCAGCGGGCGCGGCATGGGCATGGACATCGTTCGCCGCATCGTCGTGGACCAGCTCGGGGGCGAGCTGCGTCTGGAGACGCGCGTGGGGGAGGGCACCACCTTCCACCTGCGCGTGCCCCTGACGATTACGCTGCTGGACGCCATCATCTTCGAGTGCGCGGGGCTGCGCTATGCGGTGGCGGTGGGCTCCGTGGAGGAACTCATCGAGGTGGAGGCCGCGCGGGTGGTGCGGCCCGCGGGCGCCCACGGCGTGGCATTGGTGGAGCGGCGGGGCCAGGCGGTGACGCTGGTGTCCCTGGCACGGCTGTTGGGCTCCGTGTCCACCCAGGCCGTGGATGTCACGCCCCCTCGGGGGCTGGTGGTGCGACAGCGCGGAGAGCTGGTGGCGTTCGGTGTGGACCGGCTGCTCGGTCAGCAGGAAATCGTGCTGCGCCCGCTGGAGGACCCGCTGGTGCGGGTGCCCGGGGTGGCGGGAGCCACGGACCTGGGAGATGGCCAGCCCACGCTGGTGCTGGACCTGAATGCGCTGGGAGCGGCGCGCCGCCCGGGGTCCGGGGGACGAGAGGAGCGCGCGACATGAGCGTGCTGCATGTGGTGTTCAAGGTGGATGGCGCCGAGTACGTGTTGCCGGCGTCGGACGTCCTCCAGATGGAGTCCTTCTCCGGGGCCACGCCCGTGCCCGGAGCGCCGGCGCATGTCGCGGGGCTGGTGCAGGTGCGCGGGCGCGTCATCCCCGTGGTGGACGCGCGCATGCGCTTCGGGCTTCCGGCCCTGGAGCGCTCGCTCGACACGCGGGTGGTGGTGGGGCAGTTGGGGACGCGGACGGTGGGGCTGCTGGTGGACAGCGCGCGCGAGGTGCTGAAGCTGGACCCCGCGAAGTTCCAGCCGCCGCCTCCGCTGGTGGTGGAAGGCTCGCGAGGGTTCGTGAAGGCCGTGGCCCAGGTGGGGCCGAGGCTGGTGATGCTCATCGATTTCCCCCGGGTCATCGGGGAGGAGACGCCAGATGGCGACGGAAAACGGTAACGGCCCCCAGGGGCAGGATGACGCGCGCGGGCTCACCGAGCGCTTGTCGCGCGGAGTCCGGGAGGGCGTGGCCCTCCTGCAGGACGTGGAGGCGCTCGCATCGAGGCTGGCCGCCAGCGGCAACGAGCAGGCCGCGGCCTCCGAGCAGGTGCGCGCCTCCATCGAGTCGGTGGCCGCCCATGTCGAGGCGACGAGCGTCGCGACGCAGACGCTCGCGCGCTCCCAGCGCACAGTGAGCGACTCCGCCCGCGCGCTGCAGCAGGAAGCGGAGGCCACCGCCGGCTCCGTGCAGGAGGTCAGCGCGTCGGTGGCGGGGGTGCGCAAGGACGCAGCCCACCTGGCCGCGGAGGCGGACACCACCGCCGCCACGCTGGAGCAGGTGACGCGCTCGGTGAAGACGGTCAACTCCAACGCGGAGGACCTGGCCGCCTCCAGCGAGGAGCTGCTGGCGTCCATGACGGAGATGAACTCCACCGTCGCGGACCTGGTGACGCGCAACCAGTCGGGCGCGGCCTCCACGGAGGAGGTGGGCGCGACGATTGAGGAGATGGCCAAGGGAATCGCCCGGCTGTCCACCGACGCCCAGGGCATGGGCGAGCGGGTGACGCTGGTGACGGGCGCGGTGGTGGGGCTGGGCAAGTCCCTGAGCGACCTGTCCCGCGACGCCACCACCATGTCCTCCGGCGTGGAGGAGACGGCGTCCACCGCGGAGGAGCTGGCGCGCAGCGTGCGTGGCGTGGCGGAGAGCGCGCGGGTGCTGGAGACGCACGCGGCCTCCACCGCCTCCACCGTGGAGGAGGTGGCCGCCAGCGTGGAGGAGGTGGCCGCCACCGCGGAGAAGAACTCCGCCGTGGTGGATACCAATGCGGCGACGATTGAACAGCTGGCGCGCTCCGCCCAGTCCGTGGCCAAGGCCTCCGAGTCCATCAACGGCCTGGCGTCCTCGAGCGCCAGCGCGTCCGCGCAACTGGAGGTGTCCACGCGGCGGGTGGCGCAGATGAGCGAGGAGGCGCGCGCCACCTCGGACCGGGTGGGCACCATCGCCCGCGAGGGCGGCGCCACCGTGGTGCGCTCCATCGCCGGCTTCAGCCGCATCCGTCAGTCCATCGTCGAGTCCTCGGGTGTCATGAAGGAGATGGGCAAGCGCGCCGAGGAGATTGGCGACATCGTCCAGACCATCAACCTCATCGCCGACCGGACGAATCTCCTGTCCCTCAACGCCAGCATCGAGGCGGCGCGCGCCGGTGAACACGGGCGCGGCTTCGCGGTGGTGGCGGAGGAGATTCGCGCCCTGGCGGACCGCGCGGCGGCGGCCAGCTCGGACGTGGCGAAGATTGTCCGCGGCCTCCAGACGACGGCGCGCGAGGCGACGAGCGCGAGCGCGGAGGGCATGCGCGCGGCGGACGAGGGCGCGGCGCTGGCGTCGGACGCGGAGCGGGCCCTGTCCACCATCCTGAAGGGCGTGGATGACGTGGGGCAGAACGTGCGCGAGGTGAGCCGCGCCACGACCGAGCAGGTGCAGGCGGTGCAGTCGCTGGCGCAGGGCACCACGAAGATGAGCGAGCAGGGCCGCGTCATCGCCGCGTCCGCGTCGGAGCAGGCCCAGGCGGCCCAGGCGCTGGCGCAGGGCGGCACGGAGATGCGGCGCATGGCCCGGCAGACGACGCAGGCCACCGCGGACCAGGCCCGCGCGCTGCGCGATGTGGTGCGCTCCAACGGGCAGCTGGCGGAAGTCGCCCAGAAGGTGTCCCGCGCGGTGCAGGAGCAGGCGGCCGCGGCGGCGGACCTGTCCAAGGGCGCCGCGCAGATGCGCCAGCTGGTGCAGGGCGTCAGCGCCGTCGTGGGCACGCAGAGCAAGGAGGTGACGGGGATGGCGCAGGTGGCCCAGGACCTGGCGAGCACCACCCAGCGCACCCTGGCGGGGCTGGCCGAGCAGGCCAAGGCGGCGGCGGAGGTGACGCGCGCCATGGAGGATACGCGCAAGGAAGTGGCCCAGTCCGCGCGCGGCATGGCGGAGCAGGCGCGCGCGCTCAAGCAGGGCGAGACGGCCAGCCGCCAGGTGGCGAAGCTGGCGTCGTCCGTGACGCGCGCCACCGACGAGCAGGCCCAGGCGCTCGTCGCGCTGGTGAAGGGCGCGGACGAGGTGCGGCGGGTGGCGAAGGGCACGGCGCGCGCGCTGGACGAGCAGTCGGAGGTGCTGACGGGGCTCGCTGCTTCCGCGCAGCGGCAGGCCACGGGCACCGCCGCGGTGGCGCGCGCCAGCGGCGATGCCACGCAGGTGATGGAGGGCCTGGTGAAGGGCGTGGAGGAGATGCGGGTGAGGGCGCGGGAAATCACCACCACCACCGCGCAGCAGGTCCGCGCGTCGTCGGCCACCGCGGGAGAAGTGCGTGAGGTGGCGGGACGCCTGACGCACCTGTCGCGACTCCAAGCCGAGCAGGTGGAGAGCCTGGAGCGCCTGGGCAGCGTGCTGGGGAGTGGTAGCACCCCGCAGGCTCCCGAGGCGGGGGGCTCGCGCTCCAGGGAGCGACAGACATGACGGAATCGACTTCCGTGACGGGCTCCCCCCTCTTCCTGTCCGCGGAGGACAGGGCGCGGGTGGAGGAGGTGGAGCAGCTGGCCCGTGGGGGCGCCGGCAGCCTGGAGAGGCTGGTGGCCGGACTGGACACGTCGAGCTGGGCGGTGCGCCGCGCCGTCGTGGCGGCGCTCGCGCGGCTGGGCACCCCGGCGGTGCCTCCGCTGTGCGACGTGCTGCGCCACCGCCGCGACAACGAGGCGCGCCTGGCGGCCGCGGTGGAGGCGCTGGTGGCGTCCACGGGCGCGGTGGAGGAGTCCCTGGAGGGTCTGACGGACAGCCCGTCCGCGCCCATCGTCTGTGACGCCGCGCAGGTGCTGGGGCGGCGGCGCAGTCGGCGCTCGGTGCCGCTCCTGGCGCGGCTCACCGTGCATCCGGACGACAACGTCGCGGTGGCGGCCATCGAGGCGCTGGGCCGCATTGGCGGCGGCGCGGCGGTGGACGCGCTGTTGGCGGCGCTGGGCAGCGGCAACTTCTTCCGCATCTTCCCCGCCATCGACGTGCTGGGCCGGTGTGGAGACCCGTCGGTGGTGCCCGCGCTCCTGGGGCTCCTGGCGGACCCCTTCTACGCGCTGGAGTCGGCGCGCGCGCTGGGCCGCACCGGCCAGGACGCGGCGGTGCCCGCGCTGGTGAGCCTGCTGCGCCGGGGCAACGACGCGCTGGTGCGCGTGGCGGCGGTGGCGCTGGTGGACATCCACGAGGCGCAGGTGCAGCGCTTTGGCGGCGCGCGCGCGGTGCAGGCCGCGCTGCGCTCCGGTCCCGGTCCGGACCTGTCCATGCTGGGCCGCAGGCTGGCGCAGGCCATCACCAGCGCGGACTCCGCGGAGCGGGCCGCGCTGGCGCGACTGCTGGGTTG
>NZ_JABUMQ010000376.1:0-9863 GCF_013336645.1 Myxococcus sp. CA039A
CACCCCAGCCCGCCCAGGCTCAGGGCAAGCGTGGCGGCGCGCCAACTGCTTGGAATCTTCACCGGGTCGTCCTTCTTCGCATCCATCGCGGCCCGGTCCACTCCGGTACCTCGTGCCGCTCTGCGGGCGGTCTCCCAGAAGTCTCGCGCCCCTCAGAGCGCGAAGCAATCCGGAATTCCTGGACGTCCCGAGGGCTGCCCGGCCCCTCCGCTCGAGTTGGGAGCGGAGGGTTCCGGACGTCAAACCGAACTCAGGCGCCGCAGCTCAGCGTGAAGTCCTTCGTGCCCGTGCCGTAGTTCGCCATCTTGATGGTGGACGGCTCCGGGGTGATGGTGGGCACCGACCCGTTGTCGCACTTCAGGCTGGCGTCCGGCACCGTGCTGACCTGCAGGTCGGTGTTGCTGGGGATGCCGGAGATGGTGAAGGAGCAGCGGTTGCCACGGCTGGACTTCACCATGGCCCTGCCCAGGGCATCCGTGGGCGTGGCCGCGTGAGCGACGACGACGCGGAGCTGGTCACACGGGTTGCCCGCCTGCGCGAGCCCGCTCTCCGGCAGACGGATGACACCGGCGACGGTGGCGTTGCCCTCGCGGCTCCCGGCGCCTCCCGTGGTGGCGCAACCAGTGGCAGCAAGGAACAGGGCGGCAACGGCGATGCGATACATGAAAATCCTCAATTCGTGGGGGAAAGAGAAGGCGGCCTGGTCGCCGCACAGACGACCTACGTCGCGCCCCCAGTACAATTGCGACGGGATTTCATTCCACCCATTCCTCTCGCACGCGATGTGCCGGGTTTTTTGCAAATCCCCCGGAGTTCCGTGTGGTTCCGGACGCCTTGTCGCCGGCTGCAGGGACTCGCGGTGAGGTGCCATGAGTCCAGTTCATCGGTCGAATCAAAGGCAGACATACCGCGCTGCGCGGGGTCGGTTGGATGTCCCAGGAGCGAACGGGAATCCCATGCTTGGGAATGCACGGCGCAAGGCCTGACGCGGACCGAGCGGCCGGGAAGCAGGCCTGTTGCCTGCTGCCGGACACTCGCCGCGCCCCCACGGTGAAGGCGCGAGAGGAGACGCGCATGTCGATTCAGAAGCAGGAAACGACGCAGTCGTGGTCGGGGCTGGGGGTGGGCACGGACCGGAAGTCCTTCATGGACGCGGTATCCGCGCAGCTCCCGGACTTCGAGGCGGAGCAGGCGGCGGAGGCGGTGTTCCGCGGGCTGTCGGAGCTTTTGTCCGACGGGCTGATGCGGCAGCTGCGCGAGCAGCTCCCCGAGGACCTGCGGGGGCTCGTGGATGCGTGCCCCCGCCACCCGGACAGCGTGCGCGGGAAGGTGGACCGCGACGACTTCTACCTCCAGGTGGCCAACCACCTGAACGCCGAGCCGGAGAACGTGCGGCTCGTGTTGCACGGCGTCTTCGCGGCGCTGCGCGAGCAGGTGACGGAGCAGGAGGCGGACAAAATCGAGAGCCAGCTGCCCCGGTGGCTCCAGGGCACGTGGTCCGCCGCGCGCATCGGGATTGACCGGCCCTCCTGAAGCGAGGGCCCGGTGGCGGCACGAAGCACGAGGCGCCCGGACCCACCCAGGTCCGGGCGCCTTCTTCGTGCCGGGCTTCGATTAGTAGGTGCCGCCAATCTGGAGCATCCCCATGTAGCGGCCGTCCAGGGCGTTGGGCGTCGCGGACGTGGGCGCGAAGTCCTGGTCGAAGAGGAAGTTGTAGCTCACGCGCGCGTCGGCGGTGATGAGCTTGCCAAACTGGTAGCGCAGGCCCAGGCCCGCGGGCACATAGCCGCTGGTGTCGTCATTGAAGCCGAACTCGCGGCCCACCGCGTCGTGCCGGATGTTGTAGTCGTCGATGCCGATGCCCGTCACCGCGTAGGGCTGCAACTGGGCGTCGGTGAAGTTGCCGATGACGAGCGCCTGGCCTCCGTTGCGCACCACGTCCGCGCCCTCGCCCAGACTTCCTGCCCGGCCGTTCCCGTCGATGTCCACGTTGTTGACGCTGCCGTTGTAGCCCAGCTCCACGCCGAGGAAGCCCAGGGGCCGGTAGCCAATGGCGCCGCCGTACGTGAAGCCCGCGTCGAGCCGGGGCGCCAGCTGCCCGGTGTAGCCCTCCGCGCCGCCGCCGAGCTGCGCGTACAGGCCGGTGTCGGCGTGCTTCGACGACTCCTTCTTGGGCTCATCGACCTGCACCGGCTCCAGGTTTCCAGGGGCCCGCTCCGCGCTGGGGCGGTAGTCCTCCTGGGCCCACACGGCGCATCCCCACAGCGCCGCCACACATCCCGCGATACGCACGAATGCCTTCATGTCGGACTCCTTTCCGAGCGTCCGAAAGGCAACGTGGAGTTCACGCCCCATCCCGGCAATGTTCCCGGGTCTGATGTCCCTCGCCCGTCCTCTCATCGACGGGGCGGTGGACACGTCGGCCCGCTGGCCTTCCCTCCCCGGAGGGAGGGGCGGGCACGCGGGGCTTCAGGGCACCGGGCCGACGAGGGCCTCCAGCGCCCGCCGGGCCTGCACCAGGCCGTGGCCGTACTGCTCGTCGTAACCGCTGTCGCCCAGGTCCTTCGCGCTGCTCAGGAGCGCCTCCTTCACCTCGGCGGGCGTGGCGGAGGGGCGCGCGCTGAACAGCAGCGCGGCGATGCCGCTGACATACGGCGTGGCCATGGAAGTGCCGGACATGTACGCGTAGTCCGCCGGGCGAAGGCTGAGCTTCGCGGTGGCGCCGAGCTGTCGCTCCATCACCGTGCTCGCCGCCTGGGTGATGGTGACGGACGGCACCCAGGTTCCGCGCTGCGGCACGGAGAGGATTTCCGCGCCTCCCTCCATCAGCTCGCTGGCGAAGATGACCGCGCGCGCGCCCTGCCGCATCACGTTGACGATGGCCCGGTCGGGCCGCACGTAGGCGCTCGGGTGCACATACGCGACGAAGCCTCGGCAACTGCCGTCCTCTCCGCACGAGGCCACCGATTCACCCATGCCGCAGTCCACCAGCGAGCCCCAGGTGTCACCGGTCGGCGCGTACAGCAGCGAGCGCGACATGGGCCGGGAGTTGCCCACCTCCAGCGCGGCGAACGAGCCCCGGCCTTGAGGGAAGGTGGACAGCACGTCCACGCCGGGAGCCATCAGCGCCAGGCCCTCACCGTAGGAGGAGAACACCGCGCGCCGGTCCGTGTTGTCCAGGGCGCCCACCCCCAGCACGGACGGGTCCGAGGCGGGATAGGACATCAAGCCCTGCCCCTCGTTGCCCGCCGCCGCCACCACCAGCATCCCGCCGTCCAGCGCCGCCTTGAAGCCTTCCTCCGTGTTGAGGCTGCCCAGACTGCCGCCCAGCGACAGCGAGGCCACCTTCGCGCCTTCGGCCTGGCAGTACTCCAGCGCCTTCATCACCAGGCTCATGTGGGTGCTTCCCTCGAGGTTCAGCACCCGGGCGATGATGAGCTGCGCACCGGGCGCCACGCCCATCAGTCCGCGCTCGTCCAGCACCGGCCCGCCGCGTCCCCCCAGCCCCGGCCGCGCCGCGATGATGCCCGCCACGTGCGTGCCGTGGCCGGAGCCCCACCGCTCCTCGTCCCGGTCGCTGGGCGCGTCGTCCCCATCCAGGAAGTCCCGCGCCGCCACCACCGCGTCGCGCAGCTCCGGGTGGTCCAAATCCAGGCCGCTGTCGATGACGCACACCTTCACGCCCGCGCCCGTCACCGCCCCGGGGTCCGGCAGCCCGTCCCCATCCTGGTCCCACACCTCCAGCGCCTGCACCCGGCGCAGCTCTCCGACGTACTCCCGCGTGCCAGCCAGGGTGGTCGCCAGCGCCAGGGCCGTCGGCGCGGAGGTCCCCAGGGCGTACAGCTTCTGGTCCGGTTCGATGCTCTCCACGCGGGGGTCCAACGCCAGGGCCAGCCGCTCCTCGGGCGTCACGCGCGCGGCCACGGCCGGCACGTTCCGGAAGGTCGCCGTCACCTGCCCGACGAGCTGGTGCACCTGGGCCGCCGTCACCCCGTCCTCGCGCCGGTAGCGGATGATGACGCGCTCACGGCCGTCCTCGTCGCCAGAGTCGAGCCCCGCTGTCGCCTTCCCGTGAGGTTCGCCCGGCAACATGCCCGCGGTGATGCCGGGACAGGCGGTCAGCTGGGCATCCCGGTGAGATGACTCGTCCGGCAGACAGCCCGCGACCGCCAAGAACCCGATGAATCCCCAGCGCGTCATGAGGCACTTCCTTTCGTCACCACCCGGGCGACACTGCGAGGCCCGGCCGGAGGGCTTCCGGCCGGACGGCCCCACCTGTTCCCAGGGAGCGCATCGCTTCGCGTCGCGGCAACGGCCCGACCGGGGGCGCGGCGACGGGAGGTGCGCGGGTTCACATCCTGTGTGGCCCGCCTGTCTCAAACTGGCTTTCGGCCCGGGCCACCCCAGGCGCCGGTTGTCCTGAAACCCGCGCTCACCGCCCACCTCGGAGGAGGAGGACGCGGGAGTCCTTCGTCCACGGGTTCAACGCGGCCGGGCGCTGGACGTACTGGAAGACAGGAGGTTCACTGACAGTTGTGCCTCACCGGTCTGACACCCCGGCCAGGGCAGGCGGGTTGATGTTCCGAGCGCGTACGGTGTCTGACAGATGCGAGAAGGGCCCTCGACAGCTTGATTCCGTGTGTGTCCGGGTGCTTCGCTGCCAGGAGAAGCCATGAGCACCGCACCTACAGAGTCCTCCCGTTTCCTCGGGCGCTACGAGCTCGTCCATCCCCTGGGCCAGGGCGGCATGGGCGAGGTGTTCCTGGCGAAGATCAGCGGCGCGGCCGGCTTCGAGAAGCCGTGCATCGTCAAGACCATCCTCCCGACGCTGCTGAAGGACCGGCAGTTCCTGGACCGCTTCCACCACGAGGCCAAGGTGCTGGTGCACCTGGTCCACTCGTCCATCGCCCAGGTGTACGACATGGGGGAGGCGGACGGGACGTACTACATGGCGCTGGAGTACGTGGCCGGCGTGGACCTGGCGTACCTGCTGGAGCAGGCGCGGTTGCAGGGCGCGCAGGTGCCGGTGCCGGTGGCGCTGTTCCTGGGCCAGCGCATGGCGGAGGGCCTGGGCTACGCGCACCGCAAGGTGGGGCCGGATGGCTCGCCCCTGGGCATCGTCCACCGCGACGTGTCACCCCACAACGTCATGGTGTCGTACGAGGGTGAGGTCAAGGTCATCGACTTCGGCCTGGCCAAGTCCGCGGCGCGCAGCAAGTACACCCTGCCCGCCACGGTGATGGGGAAGCTGGGCTACATGTCGCCGGAGCAGGTGCGCGCGGAGGCGCTGGACCACCGCAGCGACATCTACTCGTGCGGCGTGGTGCTGTGGGAGATGCTGGCCGGCCGCTCGCTCATCCCCCACGGGACGGTGGGCGAGATGATGGCGGCCATGTCGCAGCCCACCGTGCCGTCGATGAAGGGGCTGCGCGGGGACGTGGACGAGGCGCTGGAAGCCGTCGTGCGTCGCGCGCTGGCCGCCCGTCCGGATGAACGCTACTCGCGCTCGGACGAACTGGCGCGGGCGCTCAACGGGGAGCTGGTGCGCTCGGGCGCCGCGGTGGGCGCCGAGGAAGTGGGCCACTTCGTCCGCGCGCTGTGTCCGGAGGCCTTCGCCGCGCAGCGACAGCTCATCTCCAAGGTGACGTCGTCCGGGAGCCACCACCGCACGCCCGCGCCGATGCCCGTCCTGGCCGGTGGCACCGGCACGGGAGCGTTCGGCACCGGGCCCCAGGGCACTCCGGAGAACACCGCGCAGTCGGGCTTCGAGCCGACGATGATGCGCGCGCCGACGGAGCCGCCCGCTCCCTCGAATGAGCGGCGCGTGGCCGGCATGGCCCGGCAGGATGTTCCCTCCGCCGAGGACGCGATGGGCACCGATGCCACCACGCTGCGTCCCGGCTCCGGAGGCGTCGCGGGTGGGGTGGCGATGGCCGCGAGCGGCGCCCCGTCGTCGGGCCCGGTGGTCCAGGCGGCCTCGTCGGGCCCCATGGCTCCGGTGTCGACGGCGTCCGTTTCCCAATCCGTCAACACCGCTGTGGCCGCGAAGCCCGCGTCCTCCCGGAAGACGGGGACGATGCTCGTCATCGCGCTCACGGTGCTGCTGTTGATGGTCGGCACCGCGGTGACGACGGCCCACTTCGTCAAGGGTCAGGGCGGCCCGGACGCCCCCACGCCTCCTCCGCCCGTCGCCGCGAAACCGCCGCCTCCCACCTCGGACAAGAAGCCCGCTCCGCCGACCACCGCCGAGACGCGTCCGACCCCGCCTCCTGTCGACAAGCCGGCACCGAGGCCGGAACCAGAGGTGGTGGCGACCCGGGAGCCCTTGCCACCCAAGCGCACGCCCACGCCGAAGCCGACTGCTCCCAAGCCGGCTCCCGAGCCCGTCGCCGTGGCTCCCAAGCCCGAGAAGGGCGTCACCTATGTCTCGCCCGAGGTGGCGCTCGCGGTGGTGGAGGAGAACGGCGGCTATGCCGTCAGGGGCCCCCAGGCTGTTCCCCTGCGGATGCGCCAGAAGTTCAATGTCGTGGGCCCCGCGAAGAACATGCAGCGCGTGTTGCTCGGGCGCGCCACGGTGTCATGGGCGGGCGCCACCCCCAGGGACCGCATCAAGGCGCGGATGGTCCGGCTGAGCCTCGACGAGTCCGCCAGGGCGGCCACGGGCCCGCGCTTCATCGCGCTGCCAGAGGTCGGCGCCGAACTGGAGTCCTTCCCCGACGAAACCCCCGCCGAGCCCGAGGCCGCCGCCGAGCCGTCGAAGCCCGCTCCCCCGATGATTGCCGCGCCCAAGCTCCTCACGGGCGCGGTGAGGAAGGCGGGCGGCATTGGCCCGTTTGGTGGAAGCGGCGTGGCGGTCCGCAACCTCGACGACTTCGTCTGGACCAACTGCTCCGTGGTGAAGGACCGCCGTCAGCGGGGCATGCTGGGCATCCTGCCCCCCAACAAGGAGCGGGCCGTGAAGAACTTCGCCACCCACGCCGAGCACTTCGTCGAGCCCGGCAAGGTGGGCGTGTTCTGCGACGAGGGACAGCTCATCACCACGCTGCGCTGACCCCTGTCGCTCCGGCTCACGGCTTCGCGAGTCGCTCCGAGGCCACGGGACAGTCCGCCACGACGGCGCGCACGTCCTCGCGGCCGGAGTTCGCCTCGCGCACCGCGCGGTTCAGTGACGTGCGGCACTCCCACGTCACGTCCCGCGTGCCGTGGCAGCAGTGCCAGCCCGTCAACGTGCTCCCCAGGTACTTGAGCATCTCCGCGCGCGTGGGAGTGACGAGCAGCCACACCGCGCCCGCCAGCAGCGCCAGCCAGGGAAGCTGCGGGGCCATTCCCCTCAGCCGGGCCCCCGCGCCCGCCGTCACCGGCTCCGCGTAGAGGCCGAGCATCGTGTCGAAGGGCCGGCGTTGCAGCACGGGCGCCACCAACAGGTCGACGGGCGTGGTGAAGGCCCGGACCAGGCCGCGTTGAGCGCCCGGCGCCCCCGCGTTGCGCACCAGCCGCACGCCCAGGAGCTGCCGCCACAGCGTCCGCCCCCAGATACCGCCCACCGCGGACCACGCGAGCCAGGAGAGGACCATGGCCAGCACCATCGCCACCGGCGTCCGCTCGTGCTCCATCGCGCGCAGGGCGGCCCAGCCGACCAGGGCCGACGTCGCCACATCCAGCACGTCCGCGGCCCACAGGTGCCACTGGTACCGCGCCTCGGTGCTCACCGTGTCCGTCGAGAACAACGCCCCGTCGCTCATCCACCCTCGCTCTTCGGCGCGCGGAGCATAGACGTTCGGCGACCTCGGGGTGTCATGCACCTTCGTCCGCCGCCTGGACTTCGTCCGGAAAGCCACCGCGAGAGCAGGCGGGTTCGGGTTGTTTCACGGCCTGGCGCCGGGCGGGAGGACAACCGCCCAGGGGGTGCCCTGGGGCGACCGTGGGACGTGACTGCTGTCTTCTTCCCGCAGTGGCGCGAGACAGGGGTGGCTCCCATCTTGGGTTCAGCGCGATGCGGCGAGACCCCACCCACCACCGGGGTCTCGAAGCGAGGAGCGCTTGGGCCATGACCCCGGTCATCCGGGAGCACGGCTCTCGGGTGCCGGCGGTGGTGGCGTACGAGGCGACAGCGGCGGGGGGAAGTTTGGATGTCGTGGGGGGGCAGGTGGTCCCCCGCCGCTGTCGCCGAGGCCGTTAACGGCCAACGTTCCACTGTGGGTGAACGCCCGAGGTTTGGCCTCCCGGTCGATTCTGCCGGACACTGGGGCCGTCATGGGCATTTCGAGGCATCGGCTCCGCGCAATCTGGCGCGGGTTCGTGGGGTTCGTCCTGCTGGCCGGGTTCGTCCTGGCGCGGCCGGGCCTCGCCTTGGATCCCCAGCGATGGGTCTCCCAGTACAGCCAGGACTCGTGGCGCAGCGACGACGGGCTTCCGCAGAACAGCCTGCTGGCGCTGGCGCAGACGCGGGACGGCTACGTGTGGCTGGGCACGTGGGAAGGCCTGGTGCGCTTCGACGGCGCGCGCTTCGTCGTCTTCGACAAGCGCAACACGCCGGAGCTGCGCAACCACACCATCAAGGCGCTCGCGGAGGATGCCTCCGGCGTGCTGTGGGTGGGCACGGACCAGGGGCTGGTGGCCTACGTGGATGGCCGCTTCGAGCGCGCCCCCGGTGCCTCCGCGCCGCTGGAGGGCGTGCGGGTGGAGGAGCTGCTGGTGGGCGAGGGGGCCCTGTGGGTGGGCACCTCCGGTGGGCTCTGGCAGGTGCCGCTGGGCGAGGGCGTGGCGCGCCAGTACACGGAAGCCGACGGTCTGCCGGGCTCCTTCGTCACCGCGTTGGCGCGAGCGGGTGGTGACAACCGGCTGTGGGTGGGCACCAAGGCGGGCCTGGCGTTGCTGGAGGGTGGGCAGGTGCGGCAGACGCCCTTTCCCGTCCCGGGCCCCGACGAGCGCCCGGAAGTCACGGCGCTCTTCCAGGACGTCGCCGGCACGCTGTGGATGGGGACGGAGACAGGGCTCGTCTCGTGGAATGGCGTGGTGGCCACGCGCTTCACGGCGACGGAGGGGCTGCCGGCCACTGTCACCGCGCTCCTGGCGGACAGCCAGGGCAACCTATGGGTGGGCACGCGGCGGGGCGGGCTGGTGCGGCGCGAAGTCGACGGCTTCAGCTCACCGCTGCACGGCGCGGGGCTCGCGGACGCGGAGGTGCTGTCGCTGCTCGAGGACCGGGACGGGGCGCTGTGGGTGGGCACCTATTCGGGGTTGTTCCGCCTGCGCGACGGCCCGTTCGCCACGTACGGCGCCCCGGAGGGCCTGAGCAACGAGACGGTCAGCACGGTGCTGCAGGACAAGCGGGGCACGGTGTGGCTGGGCACGGTGGGCGGCGGGTTGTTCTACCTGCGCGACGGGCGCATCCACCGCATGGAGGACTTCGAGGGAGGCACGGACCCGGTCATCACCGCGCTGCACGAGGCGCCGGACGGCACGCTGTGGGTGGGCTCCAAGGCGGGGGCGTTCCGCTACGACGGGCAGCGCTTCGCGAAGTCGTCGCGCGTGCAGGGGCTGCCGGACCACGTGGTGACGTCCATCCTGGTGGACTCGCGCGGGACGCAGTGGTTCGGCACGCGCGAGGGGCTGGCGCGGGTGCGGGGCGGCGACGTCACGGTGTTCGGCGAGCGGCAGGGGCTGTCGACGGAGCCCATCATCGTCATGGCCGAGGACGCCTCCGGCGCGGTGTGGCTGGGCTCCGAAGGAGGGCTGTGGCGCTTCGAGGAGGGCAAGGGCCTGCACCGCTTCACGCTGAAGGACGGGCTGCCCGGCGAGGTGGTGCTGGCGCTGCTGGCGGACGCGGACGGCACGGTGTGGGTGGGCACGGAGACGGGGCT
>NZ_JABUMQ010000377.1:0-9781 GCF_013336645.1 Myxococcus sp. CA039A
GGCCACGGGCTCGGAGTCCAACCGGCGCTCGGTGGCGTGGGCGCTGGAGCGCTTCCGCGCGGCGGGCGTCCCCGCGACGAGTGAGCCCTTCCGCATGCCGGCGCTGTGGTTGGAGCAGTCGGCGAGCGCGACGGTGCAGGGCCAGGGCGTGCGCTTCGCGCCCCGGGTGGCCGCGATGCCCTTCTCCACGGCGACGCCGAAGGGAGGCCTCGCCGCGCCGCTGCTGGACGTCGGACGCGGCGCGGAGGCGGACTTCACGCGCGTGGGTACGAAGGTGAAGGGTGCGTTCGTGCTGGTGGAGACGGAGGAGCTGCGGGACGTGGAGGGCCTCTTCCGCGAGTACGAGGAGGCGGTGGGAATCGAGGCGCGCGCGGTGGGCGCCGGCGCGGCGGGCGTCGTCTACATGGGCAGCCGTCCGGGCAATCAGCTCTACCGGCACAACGTGTCGACGGGCGCGAAGAACACCCGGCCGATGATGGTGATGGAGCGCGACGGAGCCCGGCGCGCGCAGCGCCTGCTGCGGGCTGGCATCGCGCTCACGATGAAGGCCGCGCTGGAGCTGAAGACGGGCGGGCCCTACGAGGCGCACAACGTCATCGGTGAGATTCGGGGCGCCACGCGGCCGGAGGAGGTCGTCGTGCTGGGCGCGCACCTGGACAGCTGGGACCTGGGCGGAGGCGCGCTCGACAACGGCGCCAACGTGGCGATGCTCATCGACCTGGCGCGGCAGCTGCGGCGGCTGGGACTGAAGCCCGCGCGCACCATCCGCTTCGCCCTGTGGAACGGCGAGGAGCAGGGCATGCACGGCTCGGCCGGGTACGTGCGCTCGCACGCGGCGGAGCTGGATGGACATGCCATGGCGTTGTCGGTGGACATCGGCTGTGGCCGCATCAACGGCTTCTTCACCAATGGCCGCCCTCCGCTGGTTCCGCTGGTGGACAAGGCGCTCCTCCCGGTGGCGGGCCTGGGTCCCTTCACTCAGGTGGATGTGCCGGTGGTGGGCACCGACAACCTGGACTTCATGCTGAGCGGCGTGGCCAACCTCATCGCCAACCAGGAGTCCGCCACGTATGGGCCGAACTACCATGCGCGCTCGGACGAGTTCGAGCAGTGCGACGCACGCACGCTGCGCGCCAATGCCGCGGTGGTGGGCGCGCTGGCGTGGGGCTTCGCCACCATGGAGGAGCGGCTCCCCCGGCAGGGACGCGCGGAGGTGGAGGCGCTCATGAAGGCCACCGACCTGACCGAGCAGATGAAGTCCTTCAACCTCTGGGATGAGTGGGAGGCGGGGAGCCGAGGTCGTCCCGCCGAGCGTCAGGTGTCACCCACGCCGCGCTGAGCGGGGCCCCAGGCTTCAGCGGACCTTGTGCGCCGCGAGCCACGCGTCGATGAGAGGGAGCGTCTTCTCCGAGGGGTCGTCTGTCATGGCCATGATTCGCGCCTCGGCGACGAGGCGCAGGGCCCGTGGGCGGTCCTTGCCGGACTCCCACAGGGCCTGGGCGAGCAGGAACTTCACCTCGGTGCGCTGGCCGACCTCCGGCCGCGCCTTGTCCCAGCCGGTGACGGCCCGCTCCAGGGGCACGAGCGCCTCCGTGGGCCGTTTCAGCTTGAGGAAGGCGATGCCCAAATCCCTCAGGCTGAGCGTCCACTGTCCGGAGCTGTCATCCGGTTGCAGGAGCATGATGTCCACGGCCCGCTGACAGTAGTGCGCCATGTCCGCGTAGCGCTCCTTGAGGGACATGAGCTTCCCGACGAGGCGCAGCGGGCTCACCAGCGACGGGTCCATCAGTCCGCGCGACTTGTCGCGCAGGGCGATGGTCCGCAGGAAGTGCTCCAGGGAGAGGTCGAAGTGGCCCTTCTGAAAGAAGAGGACGCCCAGGTTGGCGTGGATGACGGAGGCGCCGTAGCTCTCCGGCCCGTCCGTCTTCGCGACGATGGTGAGGGCGCGCTCGTAGAAGGGGAGGGCCTCGTCCTCGCGCGTTTGGACGACGAGCGTCGAGGCCAGGTCGTTGAGTGCGTCGTAGACGCGAGGGTGGTCCGGGCCGAGCGTCCGCTCGAAGACGCCGAGCGCCTCGCGGGCGACCAGTTCCGCCAGCTTCAGCTCCTCCTGGTCCCTGAGCACGGGGACCACGGCCAGGCGCACCCGGGCGACCTCCGGGTGCTCGGGACCCAGGGCCTGCCGGGTGATGGTGGCGGCGCGCTCCAGGTGGGCCCGGGCCTCGGCGAGGCGGGGGTGGACCCACTGCGTGGAGCCCAGCTCCAGGAGCACGTCCGCCACTTCCAGGCTGGCCGGTCCGAAGGTGCTCTCCGCGAACAGCAGGGCCTGCTCCTGCAACGCCACGGCCTCCTCGAAGCGCCGCTGCTTGCGCAGGACGGTGCCGGAGTAGGTGAGGAGGTGGACGCGGGTCAGCTCGTTTCCACCGCCCAGCCGTTCGATGGCGGCCGCGGCGCGGTCCTTCCAGCGCGAGGCCAGTTCGTACTCGTCCAGGCCGATGCAGGACACGCGCACCAGCAGCGTCCACGCGCGGGCGGCCACGGCGTCCTGACGCGTGGCCTCCGCCGCGTTCAGCGCCTCGAAGAGCGCGGCCTCCGCGCCACGCCAGTCTCCAGCTCCCTCGCGCAGCTCGCCGAGCAGCAGGGAGATTTCGGCGCCGTCGTGACGGTTCGCCGCCCGCTTCGCCGCCACGGCCGTCGGCTCCACCAGCGTGACGCCTTCCGCGTAGCGACCGGTGGCCAGGAGCGCTCGGCCTCGTGCGAGCGTCGCGCGCAGCGCCTCGTGGCGCTCGCGTGCTTCAGGCCCCTCGGGCAGGGTGGCCCCGCCGGGTGCCAGCGCCTCCGAGCAGCCCGACAGGGGGGGCAGGCCCTTCACCGCGCGGTGCGCCTCGTCCACCGTTCGGGCGTCCGCCTGGGACAGCAGCCGCGTGAGCGCGGAGACATCCGCCAGCCGATTGTCGAGGCAGCGCATGCGCCACGCCATCACCTCTTCGGGCTGCTCGCCCCGGACGCGTGTGGCCTCGCACGCAGTGGTGCGCGTCGTCGTCCAGGCGGCGGTGTACGCGTCCAGCTCCCGGCGCACGCGCTCCCAGGCGGCGGAGGCATAGGGCCGGCCAGTGGCGGTGAACGCGGCCTGGATGGCGGCGGCCTGCTCCGGGCCCCAGATGGTGGTCATCTCCTGCGGGGCGCTCGCGCAGGCCCGTGCTCCTCGGGTGTGCACCGCGTGCGTGAGGCCCACCGCGGTGGCGAGGATGGCCACCGCGCTGGCGAACTGGAGGCCTCGCTTCCACCTCGTGGCCGGGTCGTTCTGGAGCGCGTCGAGCAGGGCCTCCAGGTTCGGGAAGCGGTCCTCCGCGCGACGGGCGAGCCCTCTCAGCAACACGCGACGCAGCCACGGAGGAACGCGCGTGCCGTTGGGCGGAGGCCGCACCTGTCCCGAGGACACCTGGGAGGCCAGCTCGGCCAGGGTGGCGCCTTCGAAGGGGCGTGCGCCGTAGAGGGCTTCGTGGAGCGCCACGCAGAAGGAGAACTGGTCTCCGGCCGCGCCCGCGCGCGTCTCGCCCAGCAGTTGCTCCGGGGCCATGTAGGCCGGCGTGCCGCCCGTCAGCGAGCGCTCCACGGTCTTGTCACGCAGGGGGTCCGCGCGCGCGGGCAGCGCGCTCTCGCGTGTGGTGGGAGCGCCCAGGCGCGCGAGGCCGAAGTCGGTGACGTGGACATTGTCGTCGCCGCCGACGAGGAGATTGGCGGGCTTGAAGTCGCCGTGCACCACGCCCGCGGCATGCGCCGCCGCGAGTCCCCGGCCCGCGTCGAGGAAGAGGTCCAGCACCTCGCGCCAGGGGCGGGGCGCGGCCTTCAGCCACTCGCCCAGCGTCTGGGCCTCCACCCGCTCCATGGCCAGGAACACGTGCTGGCCGAAGGTGCCCACGTCGTAGACGGCCACCACGTTCGGGTGGGAGACGCGGGCCATGGCCTGCGCCTCACGCAGCAGGTGGGCGCGCTCCTTCTCCATGTCGAGGCCCAGGGCGCCGGTGCGCAGCAGCTTGAGGGCGACGCGGCGGTCCAGCTCCGGGTCATAGGCGCCGTACACGACGCCCATGGCTCCCGCGCCCAGCAGCTCCAGGACGAGGTAGCGGCCCACCGCCGTGCCTTTCTCCAGCGGCGAGTCCTCGCGGCGGGGAGAAAGGGGCATGGGCTCGGTGGGCGTCGCGCTGGTGATGAGGTCCGGAGACTGCGCGCGCAGTCCTTCGGCCACGAGCGTGCGACACGAGGCGCATGTGTCGAGATGGGCATCCACCTCGGCGCTCTCCGTGGGCGACAGCTCGCCCAGGAGCAACTTCATGAAGAGGGTCTCATCGACGCAGCGCATGAAGGGTGTCCCCTCCCACGGGAGGGTTCCTGTACCGGGGTGGGGAGTGGGCGCGGGCGACGATAGCAGAGAGTCCCCGCGCGACAGGGGAGAGGGCGCCACGTGGCGGCTTCATCACGGTGGAGCGCCGCTTCATGCGGGGCTCGCGCCGTGCGGTGGGTCGAGCGGGCAGGCGGGCGCGGGTGCCTCAAGGCCATGAAGCGCCCGGCCTGCCTCGTCGACACCTCACACGTGGGGCTCGTGGACGAGCAGGCCCTGGGCGCCCACGCGCAGAGTCACCTGTCGGTGCGGAGTGCCCGCATGCGTCGCGAGCCACTGCGCCAGCGGGACGATGGCGTGTTGCTCCACCGCGCGCTTCAGCGGACGCGCACCGTAGCGCGCGTCGAAGCCGGCCTTCGCGAGGAAGTCCACCACGTCCTCGCCAAAGCTCACCTTCACCCCACGCCGCGCGAGTCCCTCGCGGCCCAGCGCCGCTTCCAGGGTGCGTCGCGCGAGCGTCCGGATGACGTCCGGCGCGAGGGCGCGGTAGGGCACCACCTGGTCCAACCGGTTGAGCAGCTCCGGCCGGAAGAAGGCCGTGGCCGCGCCCAGGTAGTGCGCCTCCATGTCCCGAGGCGTGTCACCACCAAAGCCCAGCGAGCGCGCCGCCGACTCCGCGCCCAGGTTGCTGGTGAGCAGCACCACCGTGTTCCGGAAGCTGACGGTGCGCCCCGTGCCGTCCGTCAGCCGTCCCTCGCCGAGGACCTGGAGCAGCAGGTCATGCACACCCGCGTCCGCCTTCTCCACCTCGTCCAGCAGCACCACGCCGAAGGGCTGCTCGCGCACGCGCCGCGCGAGGCCTCCCTGCTGGCCTCCCACTTCACCCACCAGCCGTCCCGCGCTGCCGGGCGCGGCGTACTCCGCCATGTCGAAGCGGGCCAGCCGGGCGATGTCGCCGAAGAGGTACTCCGCCAGGGCCAGCGCCGACTCCGTCTTGCCCACGCCCGTGGGTCCCAGGAGCAGGAACGCCCCCAGGGGACGCGAGGGGTCCGCCAGTCCCGTCTTCAGCGTGACGACGAGGTTGCGCAGGAGCAGCGTGGCCTCATCCTGGCCGACAATGCGCTCGCGGAAGCGGCGCAGCAACGCATCCGGGTCCAGGCGAATCGAGGAGTCCACCAGCTCCCTCGGGTAGCCCGTGCGCGTGCAGAACGCGGAGGTCACCGCGCCCGCGTCCACTTCCGTTCCCGTGGCGGCCTGCGCCGTCGCGGCGCGAAGCAGCGACACCGCGCCACCCGGAGGCGGGCCCTCTCCGAAGCGCTCCGTCAGCTCCGCCGCGCGCTCCAACGACGCGGGTGTGAAGCGCACCTTGCGCGCCTTCGCGACGCGCTGGGATGCCTGCTGCACGGCGGCCCGAGCCTTCTCGGGAGCCAGCGGCTCCACGACGACGTGTCGCAGCGCCTGGAGGAAGGCGCCATGGGTGCGCTCCGCTCGCGCGACGTCCTCCGGCGTGGCCTCCAGCACCAGCGCCACCTCGCCCCCTTCCAGCGCCGGCAGTAGGTGTCGCGCGACGTCCAGGCCCGTGTCACCGCCGCCCAGGGAGAGCAGCTCGGAGAGGCTGTCCAGGTGGAGCACCGCGCGCCGCACCCGCAGCTCGTTGACCATGAGCTGCACGCGCTTCTGCCACTGCCCCAGATAGCGCATGCCGGCCATGATGCGACCGCCCGAGGTGCTGAAGACCTCCAGTCCCTGGAGCGCATTCCCGGCCGACGCGGACTCCGCCCGGTGCACCAGCTCATGCACCAGCGACGTCTTGCCCACGGAAGGGGGACCCACGAGCAGCACGCTGGCGCGCGCTCTCGAGGTGACGGCTTCGGCCAGCAGGCCGACCTCCGTGTCGCGCTCCCAGGCACGCTCCAGCAGTCCCGCACGGGCCTCCTCGTTGAGGCAGCGGCTGGCCTCGGCGAGTCCAGGAGGTGGGGGAGGGCGGCGCACCGGCCCTCGGGGCTCCTCGATGATGCGCGCGCGGGTCGCCTCACGGGACTTCACCGTCACGGAGATGGTTTCGACGGTCTCATCGCCCAGGTAGGCCAGCGAGTGCAGGCGCTCCAGCGGCGCCATGTAGAGCTCGTGGCGGACCAACTCCTCCACATAGGCCTCCAGGTCCCCAAGGTCCTGCAGCGAGCCCTCCACGTCCACGCGAGGAACCCAGACGTGCACGGCCCCCTTCGCCGCGCCCTTCCGGCCGCCGCGCTCCGCCTTCGCTCGTCCACCGCGCGTCACCACCGTGAGCTTGAGCGGCACGGGCAACAGTCGCCCGTGCTGCACGGCGCGCACGGTGAGGTTCATCTTCTTCGTGCGCAGGTCCGGCCAGTGGGTCTGCGCGTCACGCAAGTCCCCCCGCTTGAGCAGTCGGCCCAGAACCTCGGCCACATCCAGTCGCGCGGTCGCCAGGTCCGGCGCGAACGAGGCCAGATGCGGGTGCGTCAATACGTGCGCGGCCACCCCCACGCCGGGGTAGTTCCGCACGAACAGATGGAAGTTCTTGTCCATGTCAGTGCCCTCCTCGCGCGGGGTCGCGCAGCACTCGCGCCGCCCAGGCCACGGACTCGGAGGGAGTTCTCCCGCTCCCCAGATGAACGACGTTCTCGGGCTCGCCCTCCATGACGACGCGGCCCTGGGGCGACTCGGGCACAAGGCCCGCGCGACGGGCTTCCCGCTCCGCCAGCTTCACCGCGTCGCGAGTCGCCACCGCCCGGGACACGTCCTTCATCAAGTCGGGAGCGTCCGCTAGCAGCTCCACGCGGACCAGCGCGGGCCGCACGCCCAGATGCACCAGCGCATATCCCTCCAGCGTCGCGAGCACCTCCGACAGACCGAACGCCGCCATGCTCACCACCTGCCGCCGCACACGCACCCCCGCGGGACGCGCCGAGCCCGGTGCCGCCCAGCCGATGGTGCCATCCGGCTCCACGTGCTCCTCGTGGACCACCACGCGTCCCAGGCCCTGGGGAAGCCCCTTCACCACGGAGTCCAGCGCGGAGGTCGGCGAGTCCGCGAGCCCTTCCACCAGCAACGCGTGCACCTCCATTCCGCGCGCTCGCGTCGCCAGCTGATGCGCGAGCCACTCCACCTCATCGCGCAGGTTCACCACCTTGGGGCGGCAGCGACGCAGCCGCTCCTCGGGGGACACCGGCATCGGCTCCGGGACATAGGAGGGCCGAGGCCGCAGCCCGCCCCGTCCCTTGTTGTGCCTCCAGCTGTCCTGGTACCCGTCGCGCTCCAGCTTGCCCACGCGCTCCTCTGTCTCCAGGAAGTCGCGGTCCGCCAGTTCATTCTCCCGGATGTCCAGGGCCTCCGCCGACAGGCGCTCCAGCCGCTCTCCCAGCTCCACGGCCTCGACACCACCGGGCGGTGCCTCTCCGTCCGAGCGCCTCGCCTCCGCCGCCTGGAGCGACTCCAGTCGCGTCGTCACTTCCTCCAGGACGCGCGACACGCCAGGGAGCGTCCAGGTGGTGGGGTCCTGCTCACGGGCCCACGCGGGCTCCCTCATGAGCAGCTCCACCGACAGCCCCATGTCCTCGCCCCGGCGGAACAGCTCCACGCGGGCCAGGTCCTCGCCGCCGCGCCGCACCAGGTGGTGGGCCAGGGGCACGGTGAGGCGTCGCTCCAGCGCGCGCTTCAAGGGACGCGCGCCGTAGCGCGGGTCATATGCCTGCTCCACCAGCAGGTCGAGCAGCGCGGACTCCACCTCCACCAGCACGTTGCCCCGGCGGATGCCTCGCCGCGACAGCAGCGACTCCAGGGCGTGCTCCACGACGACGCGCAGCGCGGCGGGCGTGAGGGAGCGGAAGGGCACCACGCGGTCCAGGCGGTTGAAGAACTCCGGGCGGAAGAAGGCGCGCACCGAGGAGAGGTAGTGCGCCTCCGCGCCTTCCGGAGCGCGGTGGAAGCCCGTGCGGGCGGCGGCCTCGCGCACGCCCAGGTTGGACGTGAGCACCACCACCGCCTGTCGCGCGTCCACGGTGCGCCCCGCGCCGTCCGTCAGCCGGCCTTCACCGAGGAACTGGAGGAGCGCGTCGAAGATGCGCGGGTGCGCCTTCTCCACCTCGTCGAACAGCACCACGCAGAACGGCTGGGTGCGCAGCGCCGTCGTCAGCTCGCCGTCCGGTGCGCCGGGCAGGCCCAAGAGCCGGGTGATGCTGGACGCGGAGACGAACTCCGACATGTCGAAGCGGACCATCCGCTCCTCGCTGCCGAAGAGGGTGCGCGCCAGCGCCTTGGCCGTCTCTGTCTTGCCCACGCCGGTGGGGCCCACGAAGAGGTAGGTGGCCAGCGGCTTGTCCGGCGGCTGCAGCGAGCGCTGGAGCGTGAGGATGGCATCCACCACGGCGGCGACGGCCTCCGGCTGTCCGGCCACCTGCGCGGCCAGCTCGCGCTCCAGCACGTCCCGGGACTTCGGAGGCGCGCTCCCCAGCACGAAGTCCGGCAGGCCCGTCTGCGCGCGCATCGCGGCGGTGACGTCCTCCTCCGTGAAGCGGCGCACGTTCTGGTCCACCGTGCCGGGCCTCGCGAGCACCCGGCGCAAGAGCCGCACCGCCTTGCCCGGGAAGGCCTCGTGCGCGACGAAGCGCTGCTGGAGGTCCAGCAGGGTCTCCAGCGCGAGCGGGGACAGCCGCACCGCGGGCCCGCCTTCGCCCGAGCCCTCCAGTTCTCGCAGTGTCCCCAGCAGGGCAGGCAACGTCGTGCGGGGCTCCAACGCGGGCACGTGCACCACGCGGAACAGCGAGGCGAGCGTCGGGGCCTCCTCGCGCACCCGCTCGAAGCGCTCGGGCGTGGACTCCGCGAGCACGGTCAATTCGCCGCGCGCCATGTGGGGTTCCAGGAACTGCGCGACGTTGGTGCGCTCGCTGGAGGTGCGCCCCGCGTAGACGAGCGAGGCCAGGTCGTCCACGTAGAGCAGGTCACCCACCTCCACCAGCTCCTTCACCACGCCGCGCGCGCGGGCCTCCCACTGGCCCACGTACATCATCCCCGCGATGAACTGATTGCCATCCACGCGCCACACGTCCCGGCGCTGTCCCGCGGCGTCCTGGCGCGCGGTGAGCCGGCGCACCACCTCGTGCACCAGCGCCGTCTTGCCGGAGCCCGGCGGTCCTACCAGGACGATGGCCGCGCCCTCCCGGCCCTCCAGCGCGTCCACCACTTCGCGCACCAGCGCCTCGCGGCCGTAGCAGTGCTCCAGCCCGTCATCTCTGGCGGAGTGGCTCAGGTTGCGCGCCACCTCCCGCAGCTCGGTGAGCGTGAGGCGGCGGCGGTTGCGGCGCGCCTCGCGCTGCTCGGGCGTCTCCGGCGGAGTGGCCGTCCCCTTCGAGTCCTTTCCAGGCGTCCGGCGGCGCCGGGGCGGCTTGGGCGGCTTGGGCGGCGTCCGGGGGAGGATGGTGG
>NZ_JABUMQ010000378.1:0-9754 GCF_013336645.1 Myxococcus sp. CA039A
CTCCCCGCCCATCCCCTGCTCGCCACCGCCGTGGAGCTCGCGCCGCGCCTGTCCGCGCGCTCCGCCGAAATCGAGACCGCGCGCCGGCTGCCCGAGGACCTCGTCGCGGAGCTGAATCGCGCCGGCATCTTCCGGATGATGATTCCAGAGACGTACGGCGGGCTGGAGCTCCACCCCGCGCTCTCCTTCCAGGTCATCGAGGCCCTCTCGCGCGCGGACGGCGCCACCGGCTGGTGCGCGATGATTGGCTCCGCCACCGCGCTGACGGCGGCGTGGCTCCCGGAGCCCGTGGGCCGCGCCATCTTCTCCGCGCCGGACATCATCACCGGAGGCGTGGCCGCGCCCCTGGGCCGCGCCGAGCGCGTCGAGGGTGGCCACCGGCTCACCGGCCGATGGGCCTGGGCCAGCGGAAGCCAGCACTGTCATTGGCTCGTGGGCGGCGCGCTCGTCACGGAGGGCGGCAAGCCGCGCATGGTGCGCGAGGGCGTGCCGGAGACGCGCTTGTTCTTCCTCCCCGCCAGGGACGTCACGCTCCACGACACGTGGTTCGCCTCCGGCCTGTGCGGCACCGGCAGCGGCGACATGGAGGTGAAGGACCTCTTCGTCCCGGACGACCACGGCTTCTCCTTCTTCGCGCCGCCCCACGTCGCGCGCCCGCTGTATGGCTTTCCCTTCGGCCTCTTGGGCCTGGGCATCCCCGCCGTGGCCCTGGGCATCGCCCGGCGCGCCATCGATGAGCTGACCGCGCTGGCCCGACAGAAGACGGTGGTGGTGGAGCGCAGGCTGCTGGCCGCGCGGCCCGCCGTACAGGAGGCCGTCGCCGAAGCGGAGGCCGAGGTGCGCGCGTCCCGCGCCTTTCTGCTGGAGACGATTCACGCCCTCCATGACGAAGCCACCCGAGGTCCCGTCTCCGTGCGCGGCAGGGCGGACCTGCGCCTGGCCATGACGCATGCCACGCGAAGCTCCGCGCGCGCGGTGGACCGGATGTACGAGGCCGCGGGCGGCCCCGCCGTGTTCCACACCAGCGCGCTCCAGCGCTGCTTCCGCGACGTCCACACCCTCACCCAGCACGCCATGGTGGCCCGGCCCACGCTGGAGCTCACCGGCGGAATCCTGCTGGGCTTCGACCCGCCCACCCCGGTGCTCTGAAGAAAAGAGGGCCCGGCCTCCCTGAAGCGCTGGGAAGAGGCCGGGCCCCATCAGGCGACGACGTGTCGCCTCCCCCTACTGCCGAGCCATCACCGTCTTGCGCTCCTTCTGCTCGTCGTGGAGGTGTTCACCGGACACGTCCACCACCACCTCGCGCAGCGTGCCGCCCCGGAACGTGAAGGGTGGGCGGTACATCGTGCTCACCGACGAGTTGTCATCCCGCCCGCACGTCAACCCCTCACCCAGGCTGATGAGCAGCGGCATCGTCGAGGAGATGTCGCTCTGGGCGACCAGGTCCCCGTCGATGAAGAGCTTGCCGCGTCCCGGCGCGCCCTTGCCGGCGTCGAGGTCCGGCTCCCCCGTGGGCTCGAACTCGAAGCGCAGCTCCGTGCGGCCGGCGGGTATCTCCATCGCCGACTCGATGTGGAACTCCCGCTCGCCCACGAAGTTGTAGACGTAGTGCAGCTTCCGGTCCTGGATGAAGAAGGTGTAGCCGCCCGTAATCCCGCCGTGGCTGAGCAGCACGCCCTCCGCGTCTCCATCCACGTCCACCTTCGCGGTGATGGAGTGCGGCCGGTTGAGCACATGCACCGCCACGTTCTCCGGCGCGGGTGAGGTGTGCGGCCGGTAGACGTAGCGCTTGCGGTCCTTGGTGATTTGCGGACGCTCCGCGGCGAACACCGCCCGGTCCAGCGCCGCGAGCGGAAGGACCTTGTAGCGGCCCGCCTCCACGTACCAGAGGGCAATCATCTCGATGAGCTTGCCCCGCTCTTCTTGGGCGAGGTTCTTCGTCTCCGAGCAGTCCTCCGCCACGTGGTACAGCTCCCACCCCTCCGCGTCGAGCTTGCGCAGCCGCTCCTCGGTGATGGCCGACTCGCCGAACGCCTCGCCCGCCTCCGTGAAGGACGGCCCGGGGAAGGGGCACACCGCCCGCCAGCCGTCATGGTAGATGGCGCGACTGGTGAACATCTCGAAGTACTGCGTGTGGTGGTGGCTCTCCGCGCGCGCGTCGTCGAAGGAGTGGCGGAAGCTGACGCCCTCGATGGGCGACTGCGTGACACCCCGGATGTCCTGGGGAGGCTCCACGCCCAGGCAGTCCAGCACCGTGGGCACCATGTCGATGGCGTGGCAGTACTGCGTGCGGACCTCGCCCCGCGCGCGGATGCCCTTGGGCCAGTGGACGATGAACGGGTCCGTCGTGCCGCCCCGGTACACCTCGCGCTTCCACCGGCGGAACGGCGTATCCCCGGCCCACGCCCAGCCCCACGAGTAGTGATTGAAGTACTTGGGCCCACCCAGGTCGTCCATGGCCGCGATGTTCTGCTCCAGCGACTCCGGCGTGTTGTTGAAGAACTTCAGCTCGTTGACGGAGCCATGGGGCCCGCCCTCGGCACTCGCGCCGTTGTCGGAGATGACCATGATGAGCGTGTTGTCCAGCTCACCGCTCTCCTCCAGGGACTTCAGCAGCCGGCCGATGTGGTGGTCCGTGTGCTCCAGGTAGCCCGCGAAGACCTCCATCATCCGCGCATAGAGGCGCTTCTCCTCGGGCGGCAGGCTGTCCCACTCCGCCACGTCCGGGTCATGTCGGGACAGCTTCGTGCCGGGAGGGATGACGCCGAGCTTGAGCTGACGCTGGAACACCTTCTTGCGGAACTCGTCCCAGCCGTCGTCGAACTGGCCCTTGTACTTGTCCACCCACTCCTTGGGGACGTGATGCGGGGCGTGCATCGCGCCCGTGCAGAAGTACATGAAGAACGGCTTGTCCGGCGCCACCTGCTTGGAGTCCGCGATGAAGTCCACGGCGCGGTCCACCAGGTCCTCGGTGAGGTGGTAGCCCTCCTCGGGAGTCTTGTGCGGCAGCACCGGATGGTTGTCGTGCACCAGGTCCGGGTAGTACTGGTGCGTGTCGCCGCCGAGGAAGCCGTAGAACCGCTCGAAGCCACGACCCAGCGGCCAGCGGTCATAGGGCCCCGCCGCGCTCGTCTGCTCCGTGGGCGTCAGGTGCCACTTGCCCACCGCATACGTGTTGTAACCCTGTTTCGACAGCATCTCCGAGAGGAAGCCGTTCTCGAAGGGGATGGTGCCGTTGTAGCCCGGGTAGCCGAGGGAGACCTCGGTGATGGTGGCCATGCCGTTGGAGTGGTGGTTGCGGCCGGTGAGGATGCACGAGCGCGTGGGCGAACACAGCGCGGTGGTGTGCATGTTGCTGTAGAGCAGGCCGCCCTTCGCCAGCTTGTCCAGGTTCGGCGTGCGGATGGGCGAGCCATAGCAGCCCAGGTGCCCGAAGCCCGTGTCGTCCAGGACGATGAAGAGGACGTTGGGTGCGCCCGCCTTCGCGCGCAGCGGTTGGGGCCACGCCGGAGACGACTGCTCCCATGTCCGGCCGATGGTGCCAGGGAAGGTGCTGCCGGGTTTGTATTCCTTGAGCGACATGGTGTGCCTCCGCGAAGTCGTGCCCGTGGGGCCACCGTCGCGCGTCCTCGGATGTTCCAGACGGACACGTCCCGACCCCGAGGGTCAGAAATGGGCACACCCCCGGACACTGACCGCTGCCCCCGGGACGGACCCGAGCAGGCAAGGCCCGGCCCGCCAGCCCCTGGCACCTCGCGGAAGAAGGGAGGCTAGAGCCAGCTCGCGGAAGCCTGCCCCAGCTCCGCCAGCACGCGCTCCGCGGCCTTCACTCCGAACCAGTTGGCTTCCTCGAAGAGGGCCAGCCCACCCAGGTCCGTGTGCGCGAAGTGCAGATGGCGCCCCACGCTCTCCTGCGCGGCCCGGCGCTCCGGTCCCCACATGAAGCCCGGCGTCGGCCGCACCATGGCGTGGCCCCAGCGCTGCACCTCCAGGCGCTGCGCCTGCTGGGCGATGCCCGGGTGCGCCGGACGCATGTCCGCCATGACGAGCGCCTCCCAGTCCGCGTAGCTGGCGGAGAGCGCCTTGGTGCGCTCGGCCTTCACGTCCGCGCCGGCCATGGGCAGGTACCACGTGAGCACCGTGGGGCCGTTCTCGTCCTGACGCAGGCGCTGATGCGTGGCCACCACGTAGCCCAGGCTGTTGCTCTCCTGGAACACGTTGTCCCAGGCCAGCGGGAAGCCTCGCGACACCGGAGGCGACGACAGCGTCAGGTTGGCCACCACCCACGGCGCGTAGGTGAAGGCATCCAGCCACGCCGGCCGCGCTGTCCGCCACGGCGCCACCAGGTGCGCCGCGAGGAAGCGCGGGCACGCGAGCACCACCTGTCGCGCCTGGAAGGAGCGAGGCTTGCCCGTGCGAGCATCCAGCGCGTCCACCCGGCAGCCCTGCTCGCCCGGCTCCACCGTGTGCACCAGCACGTCGCGCTCCACCGCGCGGGGAGGCAGCGCGGAGAGCAGTTGGTGCACCAGCCGGCCATTGCCCTCGGGCCAGCTCAGGAAGCCCTCGCTGCGCTCGCCCTGTCCGTCCTGGCGCGCGGCGAAGTACCAGATGCCGGCCCACGCGGAGATGTGCTCGGACGTGGCGCCGTAGTCGTCGCGGCACGCGTAGTCCACCAGCCACTTCAACCGCGTGGAGCGGAAGCCCTCGCGCGCAAGCCAGGCCGCCATGCTCAGCGTGTCCAGCGCCGTCCATTCGGCGTCATCGCTGGAGCGCGCCGTCGGCACCGCGAACGCCTTGCGTCCCTTCGCGTCCCGGGCGGCGGCGAAGGCATTCATCCGCGCATCGAAGCGCTCCAGCTCCGCCAGGTCCTCCGCCGTCGCGCCCACGCGCAGGTAGAGCCCGTCGTACCAGTGGCCCCGGTAGAAGTGGCGCTCCTCCGGCTCCTGGATGAGCAGCGTCTCCTCGAAGGTCGGCAGGCCTTGCGCGTCCACGCCGGACACCGCGCCCATCTCGCGAAGCAGCCGCACCACCGGGCCCCTGTCCTCCAGCGGCGCCGGCAGGTAGTGCGCGCCCCAGGGGAAGGCCGATACGGAGTTGCGCCCCGAGCGCGACGTGCCCCCGGCCTCCGACTCCAGCTCCACCACGCGCACGTCCTTCACGCCCGCGCCCGCCAGCCGCCACGCGGCGGACAGGCCCGCCACGCCCGCGCCCACCACCAGCACGTCCACCGTTTCGAGCGTCTCCGCGCGAGGCAGCGGCCCGCCACGCAACCGGTGCCCCACCTCCACCGCGCGGTCGACGACAGCGCCCGGAATGGGGGCACGGGGCTGCTCGCGCTTGCACCCGCTCGCCACCGCCGAGCCGAGGAACGCGGCGACCAGCTCTCGCCGCGTCAGTTCCACCGCCGCCACTCCTCCTCGTAGTAGTGCACCAGCACCTGGTTGTTCAGCCGGTTCACCTCCACGGGCAGGGGGCTCATGTCCGGAGGAAACAGCGTCAGCGACTCCAGCGTGGGCAGGTCCAGGAAGCGCAGGCCCTCCGGCAGCGGCCGGTGGTGGCCAGGGGCCTCGTGGGCCACCAGCACGTAGCCCCACTCGCCGAACGAAGGCACCAGCGCGTGGTACGGCTGCGTCCAGAAGCCCGCGGCCTTCAGCGTCGTCTCCACGCACCAGAAGGAGCGCCGGGCGAACAGGGGGCTGGTGCTCTGCACCACCGCCACCCCGTCCTGCGCCACCCGCTTCTTCAGGAGCTTGTAGAAGCCCGTGGTGTACAGCTTGCCCAGCGCGAAGTTGTTCGGGTCCGGGAAGTCGACCACCACCACGTCGTAGCGCTGGTCTCCCTCCATCAGGAACTGCATGGCGTCCGCGTTGACGACGCGCATGCGCGCATCCGTCAGCGCGTTCCCGTTGAGCTTCGCCAGCTCGCCATAGCCCATGGCCAGGCCGGTAATCGCCGGGTCCAGGTCCACCAGCGTGACGGAGCGGACCTCCGGGTAGCGCAGCACCTCGCGCGCGGCGAGCCCGTCTCCACCGCCCAGGATGAGCACGTGCTCGATTCTTCCCGCGCGCACCATGGCCGGATGCACGAGGGACTCGTGGTAGCGGTACTCGTCCACGCTGGCGAACTGGAGGTTGCCGTTGAGGAACAGCGAGAAGCCCCGCTTGCCGCGCGTGAGGATGATGCGCTGGTAGGGGGAGCTGGACGCATGCACCACGTCGTCCGCGTAGAGCTGGTCCTCATAGAACGTCGTGAGCCGGTCTCCGAGCACGAAGCCCACCACCAGCAGCACCGTGAGCAGCACCGCCTTGACGCGCAGGCGCAGCGGGTTGCCCAACAGCGGCGCGAGCAGCCACGTGCTCCACAGGCCCACCGCCGCGTTCAGGATGCCGAACAGGAGCGAGGTGCGCACCAGCCCCAGCTTCGGCACCAGGAGCAGCGGGAAGGCGACGCTGGCGGCGAGCGCGCCCAGGTAGTCGAGCGACAGCACCTGGCTGACCAGGTCCTTGAACTTGAGCTGGTCCTTGAGGATGCGCAGCAGGAGGGGAATCTCCAGCCCCACCAGCGTGCCGATGATGATGACGCTGCCGTACAGCGCCACCTGGAACAGGTCCGTCAGCGTGAAGGTGAGGAACAGCACCGGTGCGCACAGGCCGCCCAGGAGCGCCACCGCCAGCTCCACCTCCACGAACCGCTGCGCCACCCCCTTGTCGATGTAGCGCGACAGGTAGCTGCCGATGCCCATCGCGAAGAGGTAGCCACCGATGACGGTGGAGAACTGGGTAATCGAATCACCCAGCAGGTAGCTGGCGAGCGCCCCGACGACGAGCTCGTAGACGAGCCCGCACGTCGCGATGACGATGACGGTGATGTACAGCAGCGTCTTGTTCACGTCGTCACTTCACTTCTTCTTCGAGCGGGAGTCCCCGCCCCTCAACCACCGATGGCCGCGGCCACGATGATGGACAGGCCGAGGATGAAGGAGCCGATGACGATGCCGACCGCCGTGTTCTGGTCGACCTCCAGCTCCTTGTGCACGTCGAACGGCATGATGAGGCGGATGACGAAGAAGCCCGCCACGAACACCGCCAGGCCAATGAGCGAATAGATGACGCTCGCCAGCACACCCTGCCAGCTCACGACGACGCCGAGTAACAGCATCACTTCCCTCCCTGAAAACCACCGGTCCACAACAGGATGCCACCCGGGCCTCGGCGCACGTTGCCCGGCACGCGGTCCCTCTCCTCACTGGTGAAGGGCGACCACCCGGACATCATCATGGCCGTGTAACCCAGCAGCACCAGTCCACCGAACCACTTCATGCCGCGCCTCCGTGTCGTGCCATGCGCGTCTATTCCGTCAGGTTGCTGTCCGCCCACCGGCGCGTCTCGAAGCCGTGGGAGCGGACGAAGGCGAACACCGGCGCCAGCAGCATCAGCACCAGCGCCACGCAGAGCCAGGTGCCATTGGGCGTGTCGTGCACCAGCTTCACGCTGTAGTTGCGCACGCTCGGCCGGGGTGACGCGTCGAAGGCCGCCGTGGTGCGCAGCACGTACTTGCCCGCCGGAAGCGCGGACAGGTACAGGCTGTCGCTCGGGCTGCCCTCGCTCCAGAAGCCGTCGCTGTCGTTGCCCTGGTAGTAGCTGAGCTCCTGGTAGAAGCTCACCACGTCACCCGTCTCCTGGTTCACCAGGTCGCCCTGCACGCCCATCCAGGCGTTGCTGAGGCCCGCGGCGACCTCCACCTTCATGTTGCCGCGCTTGGTCAGTTCGAAGGGCGCGCTGAACTTCATCGCGGCGGGCGTCCCAGAGGCCGCGTCCGCGGGAACCGTCACGTTCTCCTGGAGCACCACCTCTTCCCTCGAGTTCACGGAGAAGATGCCCGACAGCACCAGCAGCCCCAGAAGCCAGAGGAAGGACCACAGCATGGTGGAGCGCATGCCCGCCGCGTGGGGATTGGGCTGGCTGGGGAGGATGCCGTACGTCGGCCCCACCTCCTTCAGCTTGAACGCCTCCTTCACCACCTCGGGCTGCAGGTACTCGCCATACGTGTACGTCACCTCGTCCTCGGTGGAGTCCACGTTGATGGAGTACGGCGGGGACACGTACTCGGCGGCCTCGGCGTACTCGCCCGCCGTCACCTCCCAATAGAACTCGCCCTGCACGTTCTCCGTGACGGCGTGGACGTTCTGGAAGGCCTTGTAGCGGCGGCCCTCGAAGTACGCGGACGACAGGGGCGACAGCTCCACGTCACCGGCCGCCAGCGGCTCCAGGAACACCCAGTGGCCGTTGGAGAGCATCAACCAGACGAAGCCCTTGGACTTGTGGAAGAGCAGGTACTCTTCCCACGGGTAGCGCACGCCCTCCACGGTGCAGGAGCGCACCAGGAAGCCGATGCACATCCACTCGGTGTTCTTCAGCGTGCCCTTCGCCCCCAGGGGGATGATGGGCGCGTGGTCCGGCTTCTCCAGGAGCCGCAGGAAGGACAGCTTGCCCTTGCTGACGTCCAGGAGCGCGCCGCAGAACGGGCAGCCCACGCGCAGGGACTTGTCCGGGGCCCGCAGCTCCAGGGGGCCGTTGCACTCGGTGCAGCGCGCCTGCTGGAGGTCCACCTTGCGGCGGGCGCGCGGGCGGAGCTGCTCGGCGGGAATCCCGAGCTGCTCCAGCTTGAGTCGCTCGCCGATGAAGACTTCCGGGTCCTTGTTCCGCGTGCCGAAGTCGAGCGTGACGAAGGCGCCCTTGGAGCCGGTGGCGTCGACGTAATAGGAGTCCTGCGTGGGGTCCACGTCGCTGGGGAGCTGCCCCTCGGCGGCCACCACCTTGCCGTGGCCGCGCTCCTCCACCACCCAGACGCGGTTGCGCAGGCGCAGCCGCTCACCGGGGTGCAGGTCCGACAGCGACACGCCCTCTTCCACGCCCGCTTCCAGCAGCAGGTGGAAGGCGCCCTCGGACTCGCTCACCCACGCGGTGCGGCCGTCGGAGAACTCCACGTACCATTCGTCCCACGGGCCCGCGCCATGGTCCTTCTGGAGGTGGCCCACGACCTGGAACGCCGTGCGCGCGTAGCGCCCCTCCGCGCCCAGTTGGAGCGGCGAGTCGGTGACGACGACGCGGCCAATCTTCCCGTGCGACTCGAAGTCCGCGCCCTTGCGAGCCACCACCGTCTGGCAGTGGCCACACACCACCACCTGCGCCGAACCGGCGGTGAACTCCACATCCGCGCCGCACGACGGACACCTCCCCTGACTCACGCCATCACCCCCCGCTTCAGCTCCCGCACCTCGCAGGAGGCCGCCTTCAGGTGACGCGCCAACAGCGACTCGAAGTCGGGGCGCGTCCTGGGGCGGCAGCAGTAGACATTGAGCGCGGCGAAGCCATGCTCGGGGAAGGTGTGGATGGCCAGGTGACTCTCCGCAAGCAGCGTCAGTCCGGTGATGCCACCGGGCTCGGGGAATACGTGCCACTGCGGCTGGCCCACGACCTTCAAGTCGAGCAGGACGAGGAGCTCCTCGAAGAGCGCCGCCAACGCCGCCGCGTCCTTGAGCAATCCAGGCGAGCAGCCGCTCGCATCAACCAGCCACTCCTGTCCGGTGGTCAGCTTCGAAGTCCTCCCGCCTCTGCTGGACTACTTAGCACGAGAGGCGACGCACGAAAGCCGCTCGCGCCAGGGCCCCGGATGTTGGCGCCGCGCCACCCCTTGCCGGTACGCTTCCGCGTGAAATGACGCAGCGGTCCTCCCCCGAAGTCCCCGCGCCCCC
>NZ_JABUMQ010000379.1:0-9696 GCF_013336645.1 Myxococcus sp. CA039A
GGATAGTCCTGCACGGCGTAATCCCAGACAGTGGACAGCGCCGTCTCCTGCGAATCCAGCGTGTGCCTCAGCAGGTCGTCCAGGAAGAGCGCGTACATGAACACGGGGATGATGACCAACATGCACAGCGCCGTCTCCACGGCGGCGGCGCCCCTGGCCGCGCGATGTCTGGAAGTCCTCACAGCGCAACCCCTTCCACCTGCGACATCTGGGCGGCTTCCGAGTTGCCCGCGGCCTCCAGCACCTGCTGCGCATCTCCCTTGGTGTAGGGGTGCAGCTTGGCGCGCCAGTAGGGCGCGAAGAGGTTGGGGGCCTCCTTCCAACCGTCGTCGCCGAAGCGGTGGTAGTAGACGAGCGACTTGGACATGGCCATGCCCTCGGTCGCCGCGACGGTGAGGTTTCCATCGCCTTGCTGGCCATGGGTGAGCTTCACCTGCGCCGAGGAGTTGAGCTCCCAGGGCGCGCGCTTCGTGTCGCCCACGCGGAAGCGCATGGACAGGTAGCTGTAGACGCGCGGCTGGCCCCAGTCCCGGTCCGGGTCCGGGTTGGCGCGGAACTTCATGAAGCAGTTTCCAGAGCCCGCGCAGCCGGTGAGCGCCCGGACGTTGACGCCCTCGAACCGATGCTGGCCCGAGTGTGCGCCATCACCCTTGTGGTCGCCGCCGCTGTCGTCGCTCCAGATTTCCGACTTGAAGGAGCTGAACCCGAAGCCGTGCTTCCATTGGTGGGTGATGTTGCCCTCATCCTGCGCCGCCACCATGGAGCCCTCGTTGCCCCCCTCCTGGCCGCCCTGGGTGAGCTGCCCATTGTCCTTCACCGTCTTGGCCGTCCCCCGGGTGCCGTTGATCATCTTCTGGGCTTCGTTGTTCGGGATGTCGTCCATCTCCTGGAAGAACTGGGCGTTGAGGTACTTGGGCTTGTTCATCGGGGAGCCCATTCCCGGGCTCGTCCGGGTCGCGGGCCATCCGGAGCGGGTCGCGTTGGCGATCTCCGTCATCACCCGCGCGCGGGCCTCTGGCGAGGAGTTGCTCTCGCTGCCCTGGCACTCCATCCCATCCACGGCGCAGTTGAACTCGTTGGCGTTGATGGAACCCACCGCCGACACGAGCTCGCTCGCGTTGGGCGCGGTGTAGCTCTTGAGCTGGGACAGGCCGTGGCTCCTGCCATCCTTCACCGCCTGAAGGGTCTTGTCGTGGACCGAGCGCTGGGCGGTGTGGATGTTGTCCACCATCAGGTCCAGCCCCTCCATGGCCGTGTTGAAGTTGGACTCGAAGTCCTTGACCTTGTCGTCGTAGTCGTCGCCGGCGTCACTGAAGTCGTTGGCGATCTGGATCGCCTCCGCGATGTGCTCGCAGTGGTCGCACATGAACTCGCACGCGACACACAGACCGAACTCGATGAGGGCGATCTGCATGAAGTTGTTGGACGAGGCCCGCATCATCTCGCCGGTGAGGCTGGCGGCGGACATGTATGCGTGCAGGCTGTTCATCGCCACGTAGGAGGTGGCGATGGCCCGGTTGCTGACCGCGTAGTAGTTGAGCGCGCGCGCCTCCAGCACCGCCATGGAGAACGACAGGGTGTCGCTGTGCTGCTGCAGGCTCATCTTCTGGCGCAGCGCGTGGCTCAGGTTGAAGCTCAGCGTCACCATCAGCGCGAGCACCAGGAACGACAGCGAGCCCAGGACGATGGCCTGCCCCCGCTGGATGCGACGGCGCGACCGGCTCAGTAGGAGAACGGGAAGATGCATGCGTTGCTCGCTGGCAGGGCGTTGGTGTTGAGATAGAGATTGGACTGCATCCGCATGGTGTACGTGGCGCGGATGGGCATGATGTAGATGCCCTGGCCGGCGGCGCTCTCGTAGGGGCTCTCCCCCGTGGCGGCGCCTCCGAAGCGGCGGGTGGAGACCTTGGCCTGCTCCGCCGCCTTCACCTTCCCCATGCGCATCAGCATCGGCATCTCACGGCCGCGCGCGGCCTGGTAGATGACCCAGTCCGCGAAGGGAATCAGCAGCCGGTAGTTGAGCGTGAGCTGGATGCGCAGCTTGGTGCGGTGGTTCTGCCGCCAGTTGGCCGGGCTGGTGTTCTTGGGGTCGTCGAAGTCGAACTCCGCCCCCCCGGAGACCTCTTCCTGCGTCGGGCCGCAGACGGTGACCTCCGCGTACTTCAGGTCCACGCCGGGCATCTCGTTGCTCTTCAGCTCGTTGAACTTGGTCTCGAACTCCTGCGCGCTGCCCACCGGGCGGGTGTACTCGATGCCACCCGCGCCACCGGCCCGGCTGCTGAGGATGGGCAGCAGCACCCCGAGCGCGGCGGCCTCCATGGTCTTCACGTTGGCGTTGTGGAGGGAGCCGGCTCGCACTGCCTTGTAGGCGGCGTACTTCGTCAGGAGCCGGGCCTGGTGCATCAGCCCGAGCTGGAGCGTGCCCAGGATGAGGAACACGAAGAGCGGCAGGACGATGGCGGACTCCACCGCGGCCTGGCCTGATTGGGTCGCTGTGGTGAGGGAGCGCATCCAGCCTCGCGAAAGGGCGCTGGGGTACCGCACGCCCCGAGCACCACGAAGTTACACTGACAATCTGATCTCGCGATTCACGACCCTAATGTTGCCGGCGCGGAGACGAAAACTTCGCGGGCCGTCATCGCAGGCTCGAAGCATCCCTCTCCCTGGGAAAAAAGCCGCGCCAGAAGACTCCAGGCGGCCACATGACCGATGGGTCGCGCCAAAACTCTCAACGGTTGCAAAAGCAAGTGACGCGAATGGCCATGAGCGCGCCCGCATGGCGGGCGGATGAGCGAGTCCCGTGCCCGGGTTCAGCGCCGTCGGGCGATCTCCTGGATGAGCTCCACGTAGCGGCGGTTCTTGGGGTTGAGCTTGAACGCCTTGCGGAAGGAGTCCTCCGCCAGGGCCCACTGCCCCTCGCCCTGGGCCACCTCGCCCAGGAAACCCCAGCCGTCCTCCAGCCCGGGTTCCTGGCGCACGACTTCCTGGAGTTCCTGGAGTGCCAGGCGGCCGTGGGCCTCCGGCTTCATGAGGTAGCGAGCCCAGGCGCGCCAGGCGTGATGCAGCGGCTTGGGTTCGATGTCGCAGGCGTATTCGAAGTACTCGAACGCGCCCGCGTAGTGCTTCGCGGCGAGCCGGCGTCGGGCTTCGTCAAACTGGGTGGTCGCATCCAGCAGGTCGGTGCGGATGCGGAACTGTTCGGCGGTGCTGGGGCGGCCCGTGGTGGCGCGCTCCTTCTCGCGGTGCGCCGCGCGGCGCTTGCGCCACAAGAGGTTCTGCTCCGCGTCCGACAGCACGCCGTACGCCTTCGCGGAGGCCGCCAGCAGGGCCTCCGCCTTCTCCTTCAGCTCCGGCGTCTGGAAGCGCAGGGGCGAGTACCGCTCCGCCCACGCGAGGAAGGCGCGGCGCAGGGGCAGGGGCTGCACGTCCTCGGGGACCTCCAGCAGGGCGAACGGGTCCTTGCTCCGGTGCGCGAGGAAGGCCGTCACCAGGGCGTCTCTGGCGGCCACGTCCTCGTCGGAGAACGGCGTGCCCCGCGCGGCGACGGGCTCCGGGGCGACGGGCTCCGGGGGTTGCGCCACGGGCACCGGCGCGGCGCGCGCGGACAGCTCCGCCGCCTTCGCGTCCGCGTCCTCCACGAAGCCCGCCACGCCCAGCAGGCACAGCGCGTAGAGCCGCCGCAGCACCGTCTCCGTGTCGAAGCCCGTGCGCTCCTGGAGTTCGTTGAACGTGGGCCGCTGCCGGAGCTGCTGCAACAGCCGCGCGTCCTTGGACGACAGCTTGGGCCCGGACTCCACGCCGGGCATCTGCCCGAATCTCCGCTCGTCCGTGAAGGTGAAGTGGGTGGCCACCGCGTCGAAGGGCATCACCCCTTCCACGCCGGTCAGGATGAGCTGCGCGGGGTTGGTCCGCACGCTCGCGTCCGGCGTCTCCGCGTCCGCGATGAGGCGGTACTTCGCGTCCACCCACCGGAAGCAATCCAGGAGCTTGTGGGCCAGGTTCGCCTGGAGCTGCTTGTACAAGTCAAAGGGGCTGATGAGCCCCTTCTGCACCAGGAGCCCGCCCATCTGCATGCCCGTGGAAACGCTCTCCGCCAGCGACTTCTGGTAGTCCGCCTCCGTCAGCCGGCCCTTCTCCACTAGGTACTTGCCCAGCGTCTCGTGCAGCAGGTTGGACTGGCACGCCACCGGCGAGCCGTCCTCGAAGAGGATGCGCTTCTCGCGCTGCCGCACCTTCAGCTCCAGCGTGCAGGTGCGCTCCTCCACCATCAGCGCATGCACCAGCAGGGGGAACGGCGTGTCGGCGAGCAAGCCCTCGCGCTGGCGGAGCACCTGCGACGGGGTGGGAAACATGGAGCGGTGCCTCGGCTGTGGACGCGAGAAGGGCTGGCCCCGGAAGCCTACGCTCCCCCTCGCTCCCGCTGTCCAGTGACTCCAGACATGTTCCAGGGAGTCGTACTTTCACGGAGAGATTCGAACAGCGAGCGAAGGCGGATTCACTCAGGGTGCGAAGCCTCACATGCAACCGTTGACGGCTCGCACGGCCAGGTGCGCCCGGGGCACCACGGTGACGCGGGGCGACGGCCCCTTGTGTCACTCGAACACGGCGTGGGCACCGCCCGGAGGGGCCTAGGATGGGGCTCCACACCCCTGGAGGACCCCCATGAAGTCACTCTCACGCAGCATCGCTGTCACGCTGCTCTGTCTCACCGCCGCCTGTGGCGGCTCGGTGGAGGACCCCGGTCAGGAGCTGGGCACGACGGAGCAGCACAGCCGGCCGTGCACGCACGAATCTCAATGTCCCAGCACCCAGACCTGCGTCGTGGGCACCTGCGTTCCAACGTGTGACCTCGCCGCGCCCACCGTGGTCTGCGGCAGCGTGCAGTGCTGCCCCGGGTACCTGGCGCCCAACGGCAACCAGAGCAAGCCGTACTGCAACTTCGCTTGCTACGACGGGCCCTGAACCCGGGCCCTCGCTTCACGAGCCGCGCGCCCGGGTCTGTCATTGCAACGCGGGCCCGCGCCGACCTCCAGGCTAGTCCACGTCCTCTTCCAGGCCGGTGGCCGAGGGCATCTCGCCGGAGTACCGGTCGCCGTAATACCCGTGGCGGCCGTGCGCGCGCGGGGCGAACAGGCCCAGCTGGTTCGCCACCGCCGCGCCCGTCCCCAGCACCAACGCCAGCAGCACCGCGTAGGTGAGAGGCCGGCTGGGGCGCGACAGCCACGCCCACCGGCGCTCGCGGCGACGCTGGAAGCCCGGCGCCGCCACATACTCGCCCCACGCCAGCTCTCGCATCCGCGCCGCGTCCGCCGCGCGCCCGTCCTTCGCCAGCGCGCGCGCCAGCAGATAGCGCCCCTCCACCGAGCCCAGCCGCACCGCGCAGAAGCGCTCCAGGGCTTCAATCGCGCCCTTCACCTCGCCGCGCTTCAGCCGGAAGCGGCCTCGCTCCAGGTCGATGGCGCCCTGCCGATAGCCCGCGTCCAGCTTCGCCGCTTCGTCCAACAGCAGCTCACCGCGGCGCGCGTCTCCGGAGCCCAGGTACGCCACGCCGAGGAGGTACAGGGTGTCCACGTCCTCGTCGCCCGCCTCCAGGTTGGGCTTGAGGATGTCCACGGCTTCGTCGTACCGCTTCTGCTCGACGCGGATGTCCGCCAGCTCGTGCCGCGCGCGCCGCTCGTGAGGATTGGTGAGGATGGTCCCCGCCAGCTCGCCCGCGCGCTGGAAGCGCTTGAACATGCGCACCGGGCTGGGCAAGAGCCGCCACGTGAAGCGGTCCGCCACGAAGATGAAGACGATGACCAGGCCCAGCGACAGCAACGGGCTGCCGGTCAGCAGGGTCAGGAACATCCACAACATCCACTTGCTCATAAGCTCCTCGACATCCCTCGCGCGCGCCGCTGACTAGAGCAGCCGCGCGCAGACGGCGCTGTGTACGTCCGCGCCCTTTTCCGTCAAAGCCAGCCGCCCACCCGTGAGCGTCGCGAAGCCGTGCTCCACCAGCCGCGCCACCTCCACCCGCCGCGCCTCCACCGACTGCCCGTACCGCTCGCACACCACTTCCCAGTCCACGCCGGACACCAGCCGCAAGCCCATGGACAGCCGCTCCGCGAACAGCTCCTCCGGCCCCAGCGCCTCCCGCCCCTCCTCCGGCAAGCGGCCCGCCTCCACCTCGCCCAGGTACTTCTCCGGGCTGCGCACGTTGACGTAGCGCGAGGGCTCGGGCGTCAGCAGCATGCCCGTGGCGCCCACGCCCAGCGCCAGGTACTCGCCCCCCGTCCAGTAGAGCGCGTTGTGCCGGGAGCTGAAGCCCTCCCGCGCGTGGTTGGACACTTCATAGCGGCGCAGGCCCGCCGCGCCATACACCTCGCGCACCACCCGGGCCATCTCCACCACGTCGTCGTCCGCGGGCAGCTCCAGCTCGCCGCGCTTGAGGCGCTTGGACAGCGGCGTGTCCTCCGCCAGCACCTCGCGCTCCACCGTCAGCGCATACGTGGACAGGTGCTCCGGCGCGAGCGCCACCGCCCGCCGCGCGTCCTCCTCCACCTGCGCCACGCTCTGCCCGTGCACGCCGTAGATGAAGTCCATGGACACCACCGGGAAGCCCGCCCGCCGGGCCAGCTCCACGGCGAGTTCCACCTGCGCGGCGTCGTGCGCGCGGCCCAGCGCCTTGAGCGTCTCCGGGCGGAAGGACTGCACGCCCAACGACAGCCGGTTCACCCCCGCGGCCCGATACCCCGCGAAGCGCTCCGCGTCGGCGCGCTCCGGGTTGCCCTCCAGCGACACCTCCACGCCGGGCGACACCGTCAGCCTGGCGGCGATGCCCTCCAGCACGCGGGCCACGTAGCGGGGGTGCCACAACGAAGGCGTGCCGCCGCCCAGGAAGATGGACTCCAGCGGCTTCGAGCGCAGCCCGGGCGACGCCGCGAGCCGCGTGTCGAGCTCCGCGAGCACCGCGTTCGCATAGCGCTCCTCGGGCACCTGCTTCGCTACCGCCACCGCGAAGTCGCAGTACGGGCACTTCGCGAGGCAATAGGGGAAATGCAGGTACAGCCCGAAGCGGGCCGCGGCCATCCCCGTGAGCGGGTCCACTGGTGCGTCGAACGGCATGAGGGGCAAACCTTTACTTCCGGCCCTTCAATTGCGCTTCGAGCTTCGCGATCTTCGCCTTGTAGCCAGCCGCCGCTTCGAGCGCCGTCTCGGCCGCCATCAGCTTTCGCTTCAGGTTCGCCGCGTCCGCCTTGAGCCCCTCCCGCTCGGCTTCCCAGTCGCCGGAACCGCCAGCGGGCTTTCCGCCCGCCTGCTTCTCGAGCTGGACCAGCTTCGCTTCCAGCGCCGCGCGAGCCTCCTGCTCCGTCCGGAGCGAGGACTCCGCGCGCGTCAGCTTCGCCTCCACCGCCGCTCGCGCCGCGTCCGAGTCCTTGGCCTGTCCCGCCTTCGCGCCGCGCGACTCCTCCAGCGCGGCCTCCGCCCGAGCCAGCTTCGCTTCGAGGTCCTTGAGCTTGCCCGCCTGCGAAGACTCCGCCTGAGACAGCTTCGCTTCCGTCGCGGACCGCGCGGCGTCCGCGTCCTTGAGCTTGCTCGCCTGCGCGGCCTCGGCCTGCGACAACTTCGCTTCGGCGTCCTTGAGCTTGCTCGTCTGCGCGGCCTCGGTCTGCGTCAGCTTCGCTTCGAGGTCCTTGAGCTTGCTCGCTTGCGCGGTCTCGGTCTGCGTCAGCTTGTCAGCGGCCGCCTTCAGCGCGCTCGCTTGCGCGGCCTCGGTCTGCGTCAGCTTCTCGGCGGCCGCCTTCAGCGCGCTGGCCTGAGCGGTCTCGGCCTGGGAGAGCTTCGCTTCAAGGTCCTTGAGCTTGCGCTCCTGCGCGGCCTCGGCTTGCGCCAGCTTCTCGGCGGCCTCCTTCAAGGCACTCGCCTGCGCCGCTTCGACCTGCGCCAGCTTCGCCTCGGTCTCCTTCTGCTTCGCGGCCTGCGCGACCTGGGCTGCCTGCGCCGCCTTGGTGGCCTCCGCCTTGGCCGACTCCAGCGCACCCTCCAGCATCTTCAAGCGCTGCTGGAGCCGCTCCGCCTTGTCCGCCTCCGCGCGCGTGGCCTCCAGCTCATCGCGCAGCTCCGCCAGCTCCGCCTCGGTGCCGCCCTTCCCCGCCGCCAGCGAGTCCGCGCGCGCTTCTTCTTCCGCGGCCCGCACCTGTGCGTCCGCGCGCTCGGCTTCCGCCGCCTCGCGACGCACGCGCTCCAGCGACACGTCTTCCTTCGCCTGCGCCAGCACGCCCTGCACCCGCGCCAGCTCCGCCTCACGCTGCCCGGAGGCGGTCTCCAGCATCGACACGCGCGCGGCCAGTCCCACGCGCTCGGCGTCCGTGGTCGCCGCCTTCATCTCCGCCGCGCCGACCTGCTTCTTCAGCGCCTCGCGCTCGACCTGCGCCGCCTCCAGCGCCGAGGTCAACTCGGCCACCTTGGCCTCGGCCTGCTGCGCCGCTTCGCCCAGCGCCGCCGCGTCCGCCTCCATCCTGTCGCGCAGCGCCACCTGCTCGACTTCCAGCGCCTCCAGCGCCTCCTTCAGCGCCGCCGCCTCCCCTTCCGCCACCGACGCCCGCTCACCGGCCTGCGACAGCCCCTCTTCGAGCGCCTGCGCACGCTCCGTCGCGCGCGCCTCCTCCGCCTCCAGACGCGACGTCAGCCGCGCCAGCTCCGAGGCGCGCCCCTCCAGCGCCTGCCGCAACACGGGCAGCTCCGCCGCTTCCGTGGTGCGCGCGGTGAGCGCCGCTCGCAGCCCGACGATTTCGGCGTCCTTCAGCGCCAGCGCCTTCTCCAGCTCGGCCGTCTGGCCCTGGAGCGTGCGCAGCCCTTCCTCCACCACCGCGAGCTGACGGCGCGCCTCGTCGCGCTCCTGCTCCAGCGTCTGCGCGCGCCCCTGCGACTCCTCCAGCGAGCTCTTGGACCAGTCGCTCTCGCTCTCCACCGCGCTCAGCGCGCCCTGCGCCTCCGCGAGCGCCGTCTCCAACTGCCCCGCGCGCAGGCTCAGCGAGTCGCGCTCGCCCGTCATCTCCTCCAGCTCGCCGCCCAGCCTCTCCACGTCCGCGACGACCTGCTGGTACTGCTCCTGGACGGCCTCCAGCGCGCCCTGCGACTCGGACTTCTCCGCCGCCAGCTCCGCCACGCGGTCCTGCGCCAGCGACAGCGCCTCCTTGGCGCCCACCAGCTCCTCGGCCACCGCGCCCCGCGACTCGCGCTCGTCCTGGAGCTCCGCCGTCAGCCGGGGGATCTCCGACTCCACCTCCGCCAGCGCGCGCGACAGGTCCTTGCGGTCCGCCTCCAACGAGGCCAGTTCCGCCTCCAGGCCGGCGAGCTTCGCCTCGGCCTCGGCGGCGCGCTTCTCCGCGCCCGACAGCGCCTCCGACGTCTGCACCAGCTTCGCGGGCGAGTCCTTCACCGCCAACAGCTGCGCCTTCGCCTCCGCCGCTTCCTTGCGCAGTTGGGTGAGCGACTGCTTCAGCCCGTTCACCTCCCCGTCGCGCTCCGCGTACAGCGTGCGGGCGCGGGCCAGGGTCTCCGTCTTCTGCCGGACCACCGCCCGGAAGTACTCCAGCTTGTCCTCTGGCGAGCCCCCCATGGGCATCCGGGGCTCGGACGCCTCGTTGAAGGGGTCATTGCCGGGCACCCGCACCGCCCGCGAAACCGGGGCCGGGGTGGCCGGGGCGATGG